>QMOK01000172.1 GCA_003648195.1 Chloroflexota bacterium
AGCCGCTTTCCCCGACGAGGTTGATGCTGATAATAAAGTTGATGACCCAGCCCGCTTATCATATATCAAAAGACATTTGGAGATGGTGAATAAATCTATTCAAATTGGCGTACCGATGAAAGGGTATTTTGTGTGGTCGTTGTTTGATAATTTTGAGTGGGCACTCGGATATTCGAAACGCTTTGGAATTATTTATGTGGATTATGCAACCCAAGAGAGGATTGTTAAGTCGAGTGGGTTGTGGTACCGGGATGTAATTGCTCAAAATCGAGTTGTGAAATAGTAGGTGCGCTGCTGCACCTGCGG
The DNA here is from genome assembly GCA_003648195.1 of Chloroflexota bacterium. Lineage (GTDB taxonomy): Bacteria > Chloroflexota > Anaerolineae > Anaerolineales > UBA11858 > B10-G9. The sequence goes on from QMOK01000172.1 coordinate 307, forward strand.
CATCACCAAATCACGGCTATTTTCCAATAACCGATGTGCAACACATCTAAAAGCAGATGTAATGCACATCTCCAACAAGTTCAATCACACTAGAATATTATGACTAAAAAAAACTCACCCTTACTTAGTTTAATCTTGATAGCTGGCTTCATTTTGACCAGTTGTAATACGCCAATCCCGCTCTCCGAACAGCCCGCAGATACAAGTGAGCCAACCGTTGAAGAAGAAATGCTAGAAGAGCTTGCTGTTTACCAAAACCCTGACGCCAATATAGATGAAAGAGTAGAAGATCTGTTGGGGCGGATGACGTTAGAAGAGAAGATCGGGCAGATGACCCAGGTTGAAAAAGGCAGCATCAAAGAGGATGATATTACCACCCGTTTTATCGGCTCTATTTTGAGCGGAGGCGGCGGATCTCCCGATTCCAACACGCCAGAGGCTTGGGCTGAGATGGTCAATGGTTTCCAGGAGCGGGCGTTAGAAACCAGATTGGGCATCCCGCTCATTTACGGCGTAGACGCTGTCCACGGTCACGGAAACCTTAAGGGGGCAACAATTTTCCCGCATAATATTGGCTTGGGAGCAACCAGAGACGCAGATTTAGTAGCACGCATCGGGCGAGCCACCGCCCTCGAAATGGCTGCTACCGGCACGCATTGGAATTTTGGTCCCGTTGTGGCTGTTCCACAAGACATTCGTTGGGGGCGCACTTATGAGGGCTATAGCGAGAACACAGAACTTGTCTCAGAGTTGGGAGCGGCTTATTTGCGCGGCTTACAAAGCGTAGATGGCGTAACCGATTTGAGCGACAAATCCACAGTGCTGGCTACGGCTAAACACTTCGCGGGAGATGGCGGCACTGCCTGGGGAACGTCAACAACTGAAATTATACAGCCTTACATGCTAGACCAAGGTGATATGCAAGTTGATGAGGCTACTTTGCGGGCGGTTCATCTTCCCCCGTACCAAGCCGCTATAGATGCGGGAGCCATGAGCGTCATGGTCTCGTTCTCTAGTTGGAATGGACTCAAAATGCACGCTAACCAATATCTCATTACTGATGTTCTTAAAGGCGAACTTGGCTTTGAGGGCTTCGTGGTTTCAGATTGGGGTGGCATTGACCAAGTTGCAGATAATTATTATGACGCTGTGGTTGCATCCATCAACGCCGGGATTGACATGAACATGGTTCCTACCAAGTATGACCAATTCATCTATTCCCTCACCAAAGCAGTCGAAAATGAAGATGTGCCTATGGAGCGTATTGACGACGCTGTGCGGCGGATTTTAAGAGTCAAGTTTCAGTTGGGGCTGTTTGAACATCCCTTTGCGAATGAAACCTTGTTAGAAACTGTTGGTTCTAACGAACACCGTGATTTGGCTCGTGAGGCTGTTAGCAAATCTTTAGTTTTGCTCAAAAATAATGGACAAGCTTTGCCTATTTCAAAAAATGTTGACACCATTTTTGTCGCCGGGGTAGCGGCAGATAATGTCGGACTTCAATGTGGCGGATGGACGATAGAGTGGCAGGGAGCGAGCGGCGACATCACTCCCGGCACAACCATTTTGGACGGTATAAATGCCACAGTTTCTGAAAATACATTTGTGCAATTTAACCGCTTTGGCAAATTTGAGCACATCACTGGTGAAAACGGCGAACCGCTTGTGGCAGATGTAGGTATAGCCGTGGTAGGCGAAGAACCCTACGCCGAAGGCGTGGGAGACCGGGCTGATTTGTCGCTCAGTGAGGCGGATTTGAACGTCATCGAGCGCACCCGTGCCCAGAGCAAAAAACTAGTCATTGTTTTACTATCTGGCCGCCCCATGATAATCACCGAGCAACTGAGACAGGCCGATGCTTTTGTGGCTGCCTGGCTGCCCGGCACTGAGGGACAGGGGGTGGTTGACGCCCTCTTTGGCGGTGTGCCATTCTCAGGCAAATTATCTTATACCTGGCCCCGCAGCATGGAGCAAATTCCATTTGATTTTGGCAACATCCCCAGCGAAGGATGCCATGCTCCCTTATTCCCTTATGCCTACGGCTTAACCACGGAAGACAGCACGCCGCTTGAAATCTTAGTTTGTCCATAAGTTGGGAAGTTGCCAGACGCATGGAGACGCGCTGTAATTATGGTTTTTTTATGAAAATATAAGAAGGATGTACTTATGAAAGAACTTGAACTTTCGGTAATGTCTCATGGCCCGCAGGCCTTAAAACAACTTGAATCTCAGCTAGCACGCTTTGAGGCAAAACATGGTGTTTGTGTCAAAGTGCAAGTATTAGACTGGGCTGATGCCTGGGAATATGTGGTTAAAGTTGCGCTTTATAATGATGGACCAGACGTCTCAGAAATCGGCAAAACCTGGGTGGGCGACTTGGTGAGGATGGCTGCTTTGAGAGATTTTTCCGCCGATGAAGTGATAAGTTTTGGCGGGGCTGAGGCTTTTTTACAGTCAAGTTGGCAGAGCGGCATTATCTCTGAGCAGAGCGTTTTGAAGACTGCCCAGGTATGGGGAATTCCCTGGATGGTGGATACACGCTTTGTGTTTTTCAGGAAGAGTGTTTTTAGAGAGTTTGGCATTAAAGAAGAGAATGCTTTTCAGACTACCGAACAACTCGCGAAGACTTTAAATATGCTCCTAGAAGCCGGAGTTGAGATGCCTTGGGTTCAACCCACACTTCATGGTAGTAACACTATTCACAATGTGTCATCATGGGTATGGGGTGAGGGAGGACATTTTGTGAGCCAAGATGGCAAGAAAACGTGCTTTACAGAACCAGCCGCTATGAAAGGTTTGCGAGAGTATTTTAGTTTAGTTCGTTTTCTAGTTCCAGAAGCTCGTGGTTTAAACGAAGTTGATTCCGATGGTATGTACTGGACAGGGAAAGCGGCCGTTACTATGAGCGGCCCCTGGGTATTGCATAGCGAAGACGCACTGGAAGAAGTAGTTGCCGATACTGGATATGCTCCCGCGCCGGGAGTACCTTTCATAGGCGGGTCACATTTGGTGGTCTGGAACCATGTGCCCTATGATAAACAAAAAGACGCTGTAGCCTTAATTCGTTTCCTGACTAGCTCTCAAGAACAAGTTGCGTACAACCGTCAAATTGGAATGTTGCCATCGCGCTTGGACGCTTTTGCCTTACCGCCCTACAGCACAAACAGCTTCTATAAACACCTCGTGGAACGCCTGAAGATTGGACGCTCGTTCAGGACTGTGCCCTTGTGGGGGTTGGTAGAAGACAGGCTAACAACGGCTTTTGGGAATATATACGCCGAACTTTTGGCTGAACAAAGCGATGATTTAGATGAAATTCTTAAGCGGCATTTGAATACCCTTAAGAAACGGCTCGACCTTACGCTAGCGAACGATTAGCGCATATTTACTAAAACAAAAAGCCTCAGACGGCTCATCAGAGTCTCTGAGGCTTTTTGTTTTGGAAGTGAATAGTTGTATTGTCAGATGGACAGAAAAAACCTTAACGGAAATCATCAGGCTGGCTTGGTTTATTGTCGAGAATACCCTCTATTTGAGCTAAAACATCATCCGATAATTTATCTGCCACCTCAATGGCTTTCATATTTTCTTTCACCTGAGAAGGCCGAGAAGCACCGGTGATTACTGTACTTACGTTGGGATTGCTAAGACACCAAGCCAAAGCAAGTTGAGCCATAGAGCAACTCAAATCTTCGGCTATTGGCATCAATTTGCTCACCTTTTCAATCCTTTCTAGGGCGGCCTCGCTGGTAAATTGTTTTCTAAGCCATTCAAAACCTTCTACATTAGCACGAGAATCTTCCGGAATACCCTGATTATATTTACCTGTCAGCAAACCGCTTGCCAAAGGGCTAAAAATTGTCGTCCCTAGCCCAAATTCATCATAAAGCCGAGCGTACTCACTTTCAAATCGTTCCCTCTGGAACATATTGTATTGCGGCTGCTCCATTAGAGGCGGGACAAGATGCTCCTGGCGGGCAACCGCGTGAGCTTCTGTAATCTGTTGCGCGCTCCATTCACTGGTTCCCCAATAAAAAGCCTTACCTTGATTGATAACATGATCGAAAGCACGCACAGTCTCTTCAATGGGAGTGTGAATATCGGGGCGATGCGCGTAAACCAAATCCACATAATCTAACCCCAGGCGTTTCAGAGAAGCGTCCAAGCCTTCAATGATGTGCTTTCGTGAAAGTCCGGTATCATTTGGCCCGTCCCCACCCCAGAAAATTTTGGTAGAGAGCACCAGGTCAGAGCGTTTCCAGCCAGCTTTCTTCAGCACCTTGCCCATAATTATCTCGGATTCGCCAGAAGCATACGCTTCGGCGTTATCGAAAAAGTTAACACCAGCCTCGTAAGCGGTTTTCATCATCTCGTAAGCCTTGTCTACTTGAGCCTGATTTCCAAAAGTAACCCACGACCCGAACGATAGGGCGGATATTTTTAAACCTGATTTTCCTAAATAACGGTATTTCATAAAGCTTTCTCCTTTAAGGTTTTAAATATAAGTTTTTCTTGAGCCTCTTTCATCAATTGCGGATTCGCCGCCGCCAGAGTAGGAAAACCTCTTTTCTCATATTCATACCCCTCTTGGGCGGGGAAAGGGGCTTTTTCGTCAAGCGCTTGGATCACTCCGCCCGCCTCCCGGACGATAAGCCACCCCCCAGCCAAATCCCACAATCTTGGCGTAGCCTCAAAAGCTACTATCGCCGCGCCTTTCGCCACCGCGCAAAAATGATAAACAGCAGACCCCAAGGTGCGGGTCTTGTAAGGCAAATTGACCTGATAATACTTATAAGTACGAGAGCAACAAGCGAAGAAAGAATTTGGATTATTCAAACTTGCGTCTTTGGTGTGGAGTGGTTCCCCATTTAAAAACGCGCCCTGCCCCTCCTGAGCGGTGTAAAGTTCGTCTACCAACGGAAAATAAACCGCCGCCGTTTCTGGGCGCCCGTTATGCAAGCGAGCAATTGACACGCCCCAATAATGCAGCCCAAGGCTGAAATTGGTTGTCCCGTCCAGAGGGTCAATGACCCAAACCTGCGTATAGCCATTAGGGTAAGCGGTGACTTTCTCCTCGCTCAATATCCCATCATTAGGATATTCTTTTTGAATAGCCCGCCTAATTAAGCGGTCGGCGGCCAAATCGGCCTCAGTGACCAAGGAATTATCAGATTTGAGGCGAGCATCGAGTCCCTGGCGCTGGAAGTATTCTTTGAGCAACGCGCCGGTCTCTTTGGCTAAATTGGTAGTGAAGGTAAGAATAGAATTTGTCATGGGATTCCTTGTAGGGATAGGACTTGCTCCTATCCTATTGGGCGACCGCAAGGGTGCGCCCCTACGTTTTGGGCGACCGCGAGGGTGTGCCCCTACGTTTTGGGCGACCGCAAGGGTGCGCCCCTACGTTTTGGGCGACCGCAAGGGTG
>QMOK01000173.1 GCA_003648195.1 Chloroflexota bacterium
GCGCCGCGCGGGGATATCCAATCCGCAATTTCCGCTGGATCATAGAAGTGCTGGCCCGCTGCGTCTCTCTAACAACCTTAAACGCTTCTTTCACCAACTCATCATAGTCTTCAAGAGCCGCTTGCTCAGCAAGCATCTTCTCCCACGGCGGTCTCTCTTCCGTGTCCAAAGCTATTTTATGCCAAGCAGAAATCACTTTTTCCAGTTCTTTGCTGGTCACAATAGCGCCCTGCGCGCGCAAAGGCGATCCTTTTTCGGGAGACAAAAAGAGCATATCGCCGTTCCCTAACAACGCCTCCGCTCCACCAGAATCCAAAATCACTCTAGAATCAACCCCAGAAGCAACCGCAAAAGAAAGCCGCGCCGGGAAATTAGCCTTAATCAGACCCGTGACCACATCGGTACTAGGGCGTTGAGTAGCCACCACCAAGTGAATGCCAGTGGCCCGAGCCATTTGTGCCAAGCGCACCAAACTGTACTCTGTCTGAGTAGGCGCCATCATCATCAAATCGGCTAGCTCATCAAGCATAACCACAATACGCGGCAAAGGTGTGCCGGCTTTCCTTCTCTGCATCTTGCGATTGTAAGTATCAATATTGCGCGAGCTGCTCTCCTCTAATAACTTATAGCGTTTCTCCATCTCTGCCACTACCCATTGCAAAACGCCCAAAATACGCTCTAAATCCGTTTCGACCTTTCCATATAAATGCGGCAGGCCATTAAACCGCACCAACTCTACCATTTTAGGATCAATCATCACCAGGCGCAGCTCGGCAGGAGTATTATTCATCACCAAGCAAGTTGTCAGCGTAGTAATACACACCGACTTGCCAGACCCAGTCGTCCCCGCTATTAGTAAATGCGGCATCTTCGCTAAATCTGCAACTACCGGAGCGCCAGAAACATCCCGCCCCAAGGCAATGGCTAAAGGCGAACCTAATTTATAAAACTCTTTCGACTCCAACAAAGAACGCAGTCGCACCAAAGATGACTTTAAATTAGGAACTTCAATACCAATATACGCCCTGCCAGGAACAGGAGCCTCAATCCGCAATCGCGAAGCCGACAAAGCCAAAGCCAAATCATTCTTAAGAGACGTAATTTTAGAAATCCGCACCTTTTTCTTCTCTTCGTCTTCCTCCGCCTCCGACTCACCCAAATACCCCGGCTTCACGGCAAATTGCGTCACCGTTGGCCCCACCTGAAACCCTACCACCTCGGCGGGAATGCCAAACTCCGACAAAGTTTTCTCTATTAGCCCCGCCGTGGTGTTAATATGCCTCTCGTCTGGGAGTGTTGAACGTCCATTGCCCAGCAAATCCAAAGAGGGTAAATTTTTATCTCTGGGAGGTGGGGATACAGGCTCCTCTTCCGTAGGTTTCACCCGGAACTTCTTGCGGAATTCTGGAGGAAGGCGTTGTCGCAATGGTTCGGGGTCTTGTCCTGAAGTGGGGGGAGTGGCTGTCTCTATACCGTCTGCCACTCTGGGAGGCACGGGTAATTCCTCTGCCATCCGCAGCACTTTCTTAGCCCATAACTTAAGGTACTTACCCAATCCCAGGCCAATTACTCCACCAATCAACAAAACCGCACAAGCTAAAATTCCTACTCCCCATAAACTTAGCACATCAGAAAGAAAATCTACCAACGCCCACCCAACTAACCCGCCATCGTGACCTAATTCGGCCTGCGCGAGGTCGCTCCCTCCAATAATTGTTAACAGCATAACCCCCGAAAAAGCCCCCGCCTCTAGCGCGAAAATCCGCTTCCACCGAACAGGAGGCGCGTATTCCGCGCGTTGGCGCAGCATCCATATCCCAATTGCACCCCCAGAAGCAATCACAAGCGCACTGCCCCATCCCAGCCAAAGCCTGACAAATCTTGCCCAAGCAAATAACATTGAACCTTCTACTAAATTAGGCCAAAGAATAGCCAATAAAGTCATCACAGAAATAGCTAATATCAGAACGCCACCCACATCCCATGCGAAATGCCGAAAACGAAACCAAAACCGGCTCAGAACAGACATCAAGGAAGCTACTAGCTCTTCGCCAGAGAATATTTGCTGACGTCCCTTCTTTTTCGATTTCTTAGCCACACTCACACTCCTTTACCAATTCACGCCGCTTTAAGGATGCAATATAAATGCCTACCAAGATAAGTATAGCGCCTAGTAATTTGATATAAGTTGGGCTTTCTTTTAGAAAAAAATACGCCAAAATTGTGGAGCCTATTGGTTCTCCTAATAAAGTGATAGACACATAAGCTGCCGACAGATAGCGCAAAGCCCAATTAAACGTGGAATGTCCTAACAACTGAGGAATCAGGGCTAAGAGTACAAACCATAAATACACTTTAGGAGGATAACCTGAGGGGATGCCTTCTAACCCAAGCAGTGCAAAAACTAAACCTACCGCCGCCATCCCATAAACCACAAATATATAAGGTATCAACGAGAGCTTAGCGCGGAGACGCCTGCCAATGATGAGATAGCTCGCTCCCGCTAGAGCCCCCATGAGGGATAGCATATCGCCCAAAAACGCTTTTCCACCCATAAATTCAGCAAAAGAAGGACACAATAACGAGCCTCCCGCCCAAGTACAGCTATCGCTAATTCCCACAACTGTCCCGCCAATTAAAGCCAATCCCATCCCTATAAAAACAAAACTTGAGACTTCCTCTTTCAAAAAAAAAGGTGAAAGTAAGGCTACCCATAAGGGGGCAGTGCTCACTAAAACTACAGAACTGGCCACTGTGGTGTATTCCAAAGATGTAATCCAGGTTGCGAAGTGGATAGCTAAAAATCCGCCTGAGAGTAGCGCTAAACCAAGCTCTTTTTTGGTTAAAGTGCATAGTTCTTCCCGATGGCGCAGAAGAACAAGAGGCAACAAGAACAGCACTGCCAAAGTTAGCCGAAAAGCAGCTATGCTCAGAGAAGAAGCATATATTTGGGCGTAGCGGATGAAAATAGAAGATGTTGAAACTGCCAAGATGCCAAATGGGATTGCAATTATAGGAGAAATGGCAGGAGAAGTTTCTTTCATAAATTAGCTTTCTTGACAAACCTAGTTAGGAATACTACAATCGCTCAAAGGTGCTAAGCGTAATGATACGCAGTCTGCAGACTACAAGCACCATTGTATCTAATATTTGTTTTTATAGCTAGCTTTGGAGGAAATTTCTTATGGCTCATGTTATTACCGCTCTTTGTGTTCGTTGTGGTTCTTGTATAGAGGCTTGCCCCACCGAATGTATTGTGCCTGGCAAACCAGAAGCTGAATGGCCACACTATTATATTGATTCTGCGGAGTGCATTGATTGCGGCGCTTGTGCCGCCGAATGCGAGCAGGATGCTATTTTTATGGATGATGAAGTCCCCACTGATTACGAAGCTTATGGTGGAGAAACCCTAATTATGCCAGCTGGCGTTGAGGGTTTTGACGAAAAGTATGAAGGGGAAGATGTTGACGGCAACGCTTATGTTCTTACAACTGTCCGTCACCTTAAAGAAGGTGAGGTTATAGACCTTAGCGATGCTATTGAGCAAGCTGAAGCTTTCTTTGAGGATGGCCCCGGTTACGACGCACTTGATTAGGCGTTCTTTCATTTTGGCAACAAAAGCGGAAGTCTTTTCAGACTTCCGCTTTTTTGGTTAATTGCTAGGCAGAGGCAATAGTCATTTTTTCGTCTTCAATATCTCCGCCAATTTTCCCAATCGCCAGCCACCTTCTCCAGCCACGCGCAGATCGCGTCTTTCAAAACGCCACCAGGCCAATAGGGTGAAAATCAGCGCCGAGGCGAGCAAACCAGCAAACCATGTTCCATTAAAATCATTGAAGGCTTCTTGTGCCTGATAATAATTGAGCGGTGACAGCTTAGCGGCGGTCTCTAATTTATCGTTTAACTCGGCCAGACCAGTAATGAAGAAGCTGGAAACCAGCAACAGGCCAGTTATCATGGATGCCATTCTGCGCGAGGGGAGAATCATGCTGAGGAAGAGCGCGAGCGCACCAAAGAGCAGCAACACCGCTAACAGTGATAGTAGCGGCAGCCACATCTCGCCCCAGCCAATATCCATTGTAGACCAGGTCATAGATATAATAAAACCCGTCCAAGCAATAACCAAAATGCTCACAATTGTAGTGATAAATGCTAATAATCGACCCATGAAAAGAGACGTGCGATTCACTGGGTGAGCCATTACCAAATCCAATATACCGCTCTCCTCATCATTTAACAACATTCCGCTGCCCACCGTCACCCCAAGGATACCTAGGATAACCGGCATATAGGAGAAGAATTCTATAGAGACCCATCCTTCTGGTGTACCAAATGAGGTCATGTCTCCCATGAATGCAGATACCTCAGAAGGATAGACACTTAGCAGTTCTTGAAATGCTTCCTGCTCTGCGGCTATTGAGTCGTAAAGGGAAACGAGTAGCACGACCAATAGAAATAGGGCAATCCCCCAACCAAAAATTTGTCCTTTGGAACGGCGAAGAGCGTGTTTGAATTCTGCGAACATATTTAGACCTCCTCTTGATCTTCTGCTCGGTAATATTTGAGGAAGATTTCTTCCAGAGAGTGTGAAACGGTTTCAATATCTTTCACGGGGAATTGAGCCAAAGTTTTTATGAGAGTATCCATATCTCCTTCTACTTGTAGGGTTGCTTGAATGCCGTTGCTCTGAGACAGCAAATCTATACCTTCTGTTTCTGCTAAAGGCGCGGGATCAATAGTTTCAAGGAAGCGGACGCTAACCTGCCGCATGGACATGCGAGTGAGTTGGCTAGGAGTAGCTTCTTCAACAATCACACCTTTTCGAATAATCGCCACTCGTTCAGCAATAGCCTCTACTTCACTAAGGATATGGGAAGAGAAGAAAATTGTCGCCCCCCTGGCTTGAGCTTCTTTCAACAAACGATAGACCTCTTGCTGCATCAAGGGGTCTAGACCAGAGGTTGGTTCATCTAAAAGCAGGAGTTCGGGTTGGTGCATAAGAGCTTGAACAACTCCTACTTTTTGTTTATTGCCGCTGGAGAGATTTTTAATCTTTCGGGAAGTGTCAAGTTCCAAACGCTCTACCAATTGGTTAAGGTAATCTTTGTCAATTTTATTGCCTCGCAACTCTCCTAAGTAACGCAAAAGCTGTTCAACCTTGAGGTTTTCTTCCAGGTGCAGTTCGCCGGGGAGGTAACCAACCCGGGCTTGAATAGCAGTGGGATTGATTTGGGGATCAATACCCAGGACGCGGATTTTGCCCTCTTGGGGGCGAATCTGGTCTAAGAGGCAACGAATGGTGGTGGTTTTTCCTGCCCCATTGGGTCCCAAAAAACCAAAGATTTCTCCGCGTCTGACATTTAAGTCTACTCCGTACAGGGCTTGAACTGAACCATACCATTTGACCAACCCTTGAATTTCAATAGCGTAATCGGTCATAATTTTCTCCTTGTTTTCCGCAATTGTTTAAAAAGTTTATGCTGTCACTGATTGAAAAATGTGAGTTTTTATTCGCATACCTATTATAGCTTATCTCCTTGTTAAATATAAACCGGCGCGTTAAGCTCTCCCTATCCGCAGGGCAAACGCATTTAGCCAGAAAGCACCTTAAAAAGGTAGTTCATATCCCATCCGGCCAACATACGTTTAGCCTTTAAACCGCACTGAGCAGTAGTTTCTTTCTTGAGCAAATTCAAGCA
>QMOK01000174.1 GCA_003648195.1 Chloroflexota bacterium
ATCAATTTCATTTTACCGATATCCAAACGATTGAGCATTCCGCCGGTGCGGGCTAATTCTAAAAATTGGCGGTTGAGGTCTCCCTGAACAACGCGAGACGCGCCCCCGGCCAAGGCCGCCACGCCCAGGCTTCCGGTGTAGGCAAAGGCATTGTAGACGCTCCATCCCCCGGCGTGGTCAATCAGCCAGCGGCGCAGGTTGCGGGTGTCGAGGTAAAAACTGGCGTCTTGGTTCATGGTCAGGTCAACGGAGTACCACAAGCCGTGCTCTTTAACCCGCTGGGCTGGGGAATCGCCAAAAGTGACCACTCCCCGCTGCTGGGCGCGGTCCGCGGCGGAGCGTTGCTTTTGAACCACGCACTCCACCCATGGGAGTTGGTCAAGCAAATATTGGCGGACTTTGGTCAGCGTTTTCTCCATCTCTTCGGCGTTATCGCCATACCCCCACAAAAGGAGCGTGCGGGCGTAAATATCGGCCACAACATCTGGCACGCCAACCACGGCTGGCGCGCCAACCACAGCTGGCGCAGATTCATAGAATCCGCTAAAGAGCCGGAAAGCGGCGGTGTGGTCATCATTTATAAGGTGTGTCCTAGCGGCAATGGCCTGGTGTAGTTTGGGGAGCATGGTTGGATTATAGCAGAAAAAAGTGAGGAAACACGCGGGTTGGTAGATTGGGAAACTGGGAGATTGGGAGACTGGAGAACCGGTAACGTGGTAGACTTACCAATATACCGGTTTATAAACTGCATTTAGAAAGGTTGTTTATGCTAAATTATCTATCCTTAATCGACACCGACACTCTCGGCTCACGTTGTGACGTGACACCTTTATTCGCCAATTTTGAGGCATTTTCCGCTCTTGTTGAGGGTATTTTCGCGCATTTCAGGGAAACAGAATTTGACTACGCAGCGGGGATTGACGCTTTAGGTTTCATTCTGGGAACAGCGGTAGCTATGCGAGCGAAAAAGGGTTTTATTTCTATTCGTAAAGGAGGAAAACTTCCCGTAGAGACGCGCTCAGTCCAATTTGTAGATTATACAGGCCTGCAAAAATCCCTTGAAATACGCCCAGATATGCTTCCCAGGGGCGCGAGAATTTTGTTGGTAGACGAATGGATAGAAACGGGAACTCAAGTCAATGCCGCTATTGAGCTAATAGAAAACCAACAATGTGAGGTTGTTGGTATTGCCGCTATCAATATTGATGGTAACGCCGTAACTAACGCGCTGATAGAGAAGTATAACTGCTACGCGGCGTGGATGCCTGCTGAGGGGTAAATTAGGGTTTTAGTTCGTAATAATTGGCCGCGGCCTGAGCGGCCATACGGTTTAGAATATCGGTCAATTGGTGATTGAGCGTATCTAAATTTTTCTTCTCTGGGGGAATAACTATCGGCTTTCCAATATGCAGCGCTATTCTGCTAAAAGGAAGCGGCAGCGTATAAAGGTCCCAGCGCGGGACTCGGTAAGCGTGGCGGCAATAGGCTCCCATGGGTACAAGCGTTGCCCCCGCCTTCTGCGCTATAAAAGTAACTCCCGGCTTAATAACATAGGCTGGTCCAGCAGGGCCATCGGGGTGGAGCAACATATTTTTGCCATTCTTGACTTTGCGAATCAACTTTATCAGCTCTCGGCCCATGGTTAGCGTTGAGTCGCCGTCTAAGTTCATTGAGAATGGCTCTGCTCCTAGACGGTGGGCGAAAACCTCCAATGTTTTGCCTCGCCAATCGGCGGGCACAAGTCCCACAAAATTACTCATGTCAAAGTGCTTTTGTATAAAGGGAGACAGCATCATGGTCATACCATGCCAGCTGGTCATGAGCAGCGGTTTTTCTCTGGCAAGCGCGGCTTCAAGATTTTCAATTCCACTAATTTGAAAACGACAGGTTCTATAACCAATAACAGAAAGTAAATAAAGCGCGGTGCCGTTAATGGTATCAATGATTTTAGACATGGTTTAGTTCCTACAGGTTGTCAATATTAATAATCATTCGGGGGTGTTTCATTGCGTTTGAAATTCGCAAACGCCGAATGGTGCCGTCAAAAACCTTGGGGTAGGGATAGGACTTGCCCCTATCCCGTTGGGCGACCGCAAGGGTTTAACCTTAAACCGCCAATCGCTGTTGCTCAAGTTTTATGAAAAAAGCCCGGCTGGTAGAAATTGCGAGATAAACTAAGTACAATATAAAACAGGTTGTAAAGAAAGGCAAAATTAACAAAAAGACAACAATATAGAGAACTATCAAGCCTATTCGCACTTTGGTAAGGAAAAACCAAGAACTAGGTGGAAACGAGATTGTACTCACCATAAAAATGCTGAGGATTAACAAAAGCGGTATATAAAACCCTGTGGCGAGTACCAACCCCCGCGCAGAAAGATCAGAAAGTACAGCCAGCGCCAAAGTACTTCCCGATTGTGTGATAGGCAATCCAACCGAGTCTTTCGTACCGCTCGTTTTGGCTGGCAGCAAATTGAAGCGGGCTAAACGAAAAGCCCCCGCTATAGCGATAGAGAGCACAAGGGGCAAAGCCCAGTAAATACTAAGCCCCCTAGACATTAGGTGATGAAAAACAAGCACCGCCGGCGCGATTCCTAAACTAACCATATCGGCAAGCGAGTCTAACTGCAAACCAAACTCCGTTTGCGCGTTCAGTTTCCGAGCAGTGAAACCATCCCAGCCGTCTAAAAAATAACTGCACAAAACAAGGATGCCCGCCGTAGTCAGGTGTTCCTGAGACGATAACAATATAGAGCTAAATCCACAGACCAGCGACATAAAAGTTATTGAATTGGGTACTACATAACGAATTTTATTTTTCATAGTCCTTCCGTAATTCAGTTAATTGTGCCATTTTTGTTAATCCACCCGTGACCTTGTCTCCTATTGAAACCAATATCTCGGCATCGGGAGGCAAAAAGATTTCGACCCGGGAACCAAATTTAATTAGCCCAAAGCGTTGGCCGGTTAGCACTTGGTCACCGGGCTGAGCAAAATTGACACAGCGCCGCGCTAAAATGCCAGAAATTTGCTTAATTAACACTATACCATAATTAGTTTTAATGCTCATGGCGATATATTCATTTTCTGTAGACGCTTGAGGACTGAAAGCGGGTAAAAATTTCCCCGGTTGATACTCAACAGAAGTGACTTCCCCTGCTATGGGAGCACGCTGCACATGAACATTAAAAACAGATAAAAATATACCAACACGAACAACTTCAGCATGAAGATACTGCTCTTCTTGAACATGAGCAATATCAGCTACAGTGCCATCGCATGGGCCAACCACCAGCCCCAGCTCGTCAATAACGTCTCGGTCTGGATCACGAAAGAAGTACAGTACTAAAATCCAAATTGCAGTGACGATAAATAAAATGATTAGCACAGGCAAAGTAGGCGAATAGACAGCCATTATAGCGGCTATCACAAACGCCATGGTGGGAACAATAATAAACTTTTCCTCACGCTTCTTAAAAGTCCAGCTTGCTATGGGATTATCGGTTTTCATAAAATTGTGCCCAAATCCTTTTTCTTGTAAATTGTAACTTGAGAGTTATTACTTTGTACCATGTGGATTTTTGGGGGAAGTCGCTGCGCGGGGAGGTGAGAACAACCCTCCGGCGCGGCGCCGCGCATAAACGGAGAAACGCGGGGGAGTGGTATGCGCCGGACTGAGGCCTTATCCTTTCCCTCAGCCACGCTCCCGCCAATCACACAGAACTTCCCAAAGGGAGCGATGATTATTATCTCAGAGTAATCCATCCCATCTCTATCGCCAAAATAGCAAGAAAGATAAAAACTACTAGAACGGTAAAGAAAATACTTAACACAATACCTGCCGTTTTTGCCGTGTCGCGCGGTTTTTCGCCGTTGATTTTGCCCGTTTGCCCGTTTATAAGCACTTGGTATCTTTTTCCTTTATACCAATAACTCCCAATCCATAAAGGGAGAAGCACATGCTTAAAAGTCATATCCATCCAATGAACCCCGCCCGTTTGTAAACCTCGTTTTTGTTTATTAGGGACTACCTTGGCGTGCAAATTGCGGCGCACTTTTTTAATTACTCGTTTCCGTGCCAATAAGCTGGCTTTGGCCAAGGGAGTGTCATAGGTCAGCGCGGGCCAGCCGGCCAAGTACTCTGGCTTGAATTCAACTACTTCTTTTAATTTAAAAGGTTCTATCTCGGTAATTGTCTTTGTGGATAACGATTCATTCCCTGAGATGAGAACATCATCAAACATCTCGAACTCAATTCCTGTGCGTGCCACCCATTGTGCGTTTCTTCCGTACCCTTCTTGAACCTCACAACGCCAATGGACTTCCAAAGTGCCATCAAATGTCCAAAAAGGATAGTAAGCGGAGTGCAGCCTAGTTTGCTTAGCCGATGTTGATAAATCATCAGGCGCGAACCAGCCTTTTCCAAGCCAAGTATTGATGCGTTCAACAGCTTCCTTTTTCTCAATTTCCATCACGCCAATGACCTGCGGGTCTACGAGATTGGGTGTCTCGCTGGTCTCAATCAGTTGATTCGACCCGCAATAAGGGCAGTGAGTAGCGCGTTGTCCCACAGGCCATAAACTAACCGCTCCACACCGCTGGCAACTGAGTTGACGCTGGGATTCTGCCCAGTGATGCCCTCGGTGGGTGGGGAGCACAAAATCGAGGACCTGTTCGGCAATGTCAGCGGCTTGCTGGCCTGTAACCTCGCGTTCGTACCCGCAATAAGCGCACTGCACCTTTTGAGTCTGGATGTTGAAAGTAACGCGCCCACCGCATTGAGGGCAGGCAAAATTCCTCTGCGTTTGGGCAGAAATAGGCGCATCGGATGCGCGGGGTGTCACCCCCACGCCTTCTGGCAGCATATCCTCACTTTTTATTTTTCCCGTGAGCAGCGCCAGCTTCTGGCGTGCACCCGTATTGTGAGGTTCAGCGGCAACGGCCTCTTCCAGATAATTGAGTTTTTCATCGTAATCATCGGTGGTTTCGGCCAACCAAACCCAAGGGCGCGGGTCGCCAGTCTTAATGCGCGTGGCACGCTCAAGCAATTTGCGGGCTACTTGAGGGTCGCCATATTGCGCCTCAATAATGCCGCTTTGCACAATATCTTCATATTCATCTTCAGGGGAAAATCCAAGAGGGGTCATAGCTCTTCTTTGTTTTTAGACTAAATATACTAAAAACGGTTATAAAGTAGCATTTTTAATAGAACGCGGATGTGCCTGCGGCCTCGCAGATTAAAGACAAAAAATTCGTGTGAATCTGTTGAGCCAGTGTCATCCGTGTTCTATTTTAGCTCATTCAGTTATAGCCTGAGTAGTTACCAAATTCTTTGAAAGCTTTTTCCACGCTTGTCTATATCAGAAAAAGATTTGTCGGTCAATCAGGTGTTTGGGGCCATTATAGCAGACCAAAAGAAAAAAGAATGGCAAGCGTGCCATTTTAGGCAAATATTGTAGCTAACTTCGCCAACACAACATTTTGACGGCCACTAATCCAGGTTTTCTAATCTGCCATCCCCCCCATTTTACACCCTTTTTACACGCCGATAATTATCTGTTAACACTGAAACTGTATCCTATAAGTGTTCCATTAAAAATTCAGAAAAACCTAGTAAATTGGAGGTATAAAAATGTCTAAAAAAATCACCCTTTCCACTATTATTGCTCTAATAATTG
>QMOK01000175.1 GCA_003648195.1 Chloroflexota bacterium
TAACAACAATCTCTTTGCGGAGCGCCAAGCGGATGTTATAGCGTGTTTTAGATTTCATGTGCCCCAAAATCTCTTTTTCTTCTCTTGGAGATTGATGAGAATAGTGCGTGAGGGCTGAATATCGTGGGGACTCTGCTGGAACCCGGCGGGGGGTAACTGGCCTGGAACGGAATCGCTCTCCCAGAGGTCAGGCTCCACCTTGAGGAAAATAGCCCGTTGTTCGTGGCAGGTCGCGTCTACCTGGGCCAAAAACTCCTCCCAAACGTCCGAGCGCCAATCCATTTCCAAAGGCGCAACTGGCCCCCGGGGAATATATGCCACACTATAGCCCATAGGCAGAGATTTAAACAAAATCTGCGCGCCTACATCGCCAACTACAATGCGCCGCACATCCCAGCCAAACTCCGATTTTAAATCTCCCCAAGCTGCGTCTTGCAGGATATGCGCGTTAGGGTATTTTTCTAAAAACTGCTTCCATTCTTCTTTGTTTACAATAGGCATAATTTTTTATGAATGCGGGATGAATGATTGGTAATAAGTAACGGTGATAAGTGAAATTACGTTTTACTCTTTGTCCAGTTTACGGTCTTCGCGAAACCTTCTGCTAAGCTAATTTGGGGTTGAAACCCCAAAACGCTGGCCGCTAGGCTGGCGTCTCCTACCGAACGATAAATATCGCCAGGGCGTTCGGGAGCGAATTTGGGTTCGGGGCTATGCGGTACAATTGCGCGCAAGGCCTCTACCAAATCTATCACGGTAATTTCTTCTCCGGTGCAAATATTGAAAGCCTGTCCGGGGGCGTTCTCGGCTTCGGCGGCTAATAGATTAGCACGCGCCACATCTTCTACAAAGACAAAGTCACGGCTTTGGTAACCATCTCCGTAGATGGTTGGCGTTTCTCCTGCAAGCAAGCGATGAATAAAAATGGGAATTGCCGCCGCGTAGTCGGATGCGGGTGATTGGCGCGGGCCATAGACATTGAAATAGCGCAAGGCAACTACATCTAGGCCAAGGGCACGGGTGTAAAGATCGGCGTATGTTTCAGTGGTTCGTTTCGCTGCCGCGTAAGGCGAAAGCGATGTGAGGCGGCTTTCTTCTGTCAGCGGCATGTGCGGGGTGTCGCCGTAGACCGCCGCGCTTGAGGCCAGCACTACGCGCTTTACTCTGGCTCGCTGGGCGGCAGATAGCACGTTCAACGTGCCCGCCACGTTCACATCGAAGCACTTCGCTGGGTCTTCCAAGGAAAGCGGAACAGAGACGAAGGCTGCTTGATGAAAAATGTAATCCACATCCCGAACAGCCTGCGCCACGAGAGATGTATCACGAATATCGCCCTCTATAAGCTCAATTTTTGAGGCGATGGATGATAAGTTTTCCCGTTTCCCAGTTGAAAAATTATCTAATACGCGGACGTTATCGCCCCGTTCTAGCAAAGCGCGGGTTATGGCAGAGCCAATGAAACCCGCTCCGCCAGTTACTAAACAAGTTCTCATGTTTTACTGTCCTTTTAGGCCAAATACTGTTACAGGGGTTCGCAATATGATTTGGAGGTCAAAAACCAGGCTGCGGTTTTTGACGTAGTACAAATCGTATTCTAATTTTGTAATTGTCTCTTCAACGGTTGCTGGGTAGCCAAAGTTGATCTGCGCCCAACCGGTGACGCCCGGTTTTACCAATAGGCGCGCCCGATAGAATGGCACTTGTTTTTGAAGTTTTTCTATTAATTGCGGACGTTCGGAGCGGGGGCCGACCAAGCTCATTTCCCCTCGCAGCACATTTAGGAATTGCGGGAATTCGTCTAGGTGAGTTTTGCGCAAAAAACGCCCTACGGTGGTAACACGTTCATCATCGGCACTTGCCCATTGCGCGGCTCCGCTTTTTTCTGCATCTGTACGCATAGTTCGGAATTTAATAATCTTATACGGGCGGGCGCTTCTTCCTAAACGGGTTTGGAGATAGAAAACTGGCCTCCCGCTCTCTAGCAAAATTGCTAACCCAATGAATGGCAACAAAACCAAAAAGAGTAATGTGCCAAAAAGACCGCCCATAATGTCTAGGATACGTTTTCCTAAACGGTAAGACCCACTAACTCGGTTCTCGTCAACGAAGGTGTGTAAAATCCAGTTCGATTCCAAAAGCTGAATGGGGACTCGTTGAATAAGTTCTTCGTAAGCTACGGGCATCCGAATAATATCTACTCCTAGCTCTTGCGCGTCTAACAAGGCTTGAAATGTGTGTCCGTAAATTTCTCCTGTGATGGCGACAATAATATCTGAGATGTGTCTTTCTTGAACAATTTCTAATATATTCCTGCCAGCCCCTATTACTTCGTAGCCTTCTATCTCGGTATGAAGCTTTTCAGCATCATCATCAACAATGCCTAGGACAGAAAAAGGCCTCGGTTCAATACTGTTGATGACCTGAAGTATTATGCGCCCCGATTGCCCGCCTCCTACCACCAAGACACGCCGCAGAAATTGTTCAGAATTCAAAATGCGGATATACAAAAATCGCCAGATCATCGTTAATAAGATGACAGATAGTAAAAAGAAGATCACGGCTATACGCGGAAGGGTATCAGTAGCCAAGGTAAAATAAAACCCCAGGTAAAGGGTAAGTCCTATCAGCCCGGCAGTACCTATTGAGCGAGCTGTTTCGGGCCAACTGGCGGCTCGGCGAACATTATATAGTTCTGTTAGAAGCATCAGCCACGCAAATGGCAAAAGATAAAACCAAAAGGGCACATGCTCTAGTAAAAAGGAAACTGAGAATTGGTAATATGCATCACGCGCGCTCCAAAAAAGCAGCGCAAGCGCCACGGATGCCACGCCGGCCACCAAATCTCCCACTATTAACAAAAACCGCCGCTCTACGATGCGCAAACGCCAACGGTGTTCTTTTTGGATGTCGTAAGGTAAGTTCATTTTGTTTTCCTAGAAACACGTGAGGAGTAAATTCACTCTTTACGTTTTACGAAAATGTATTCAATAAAGCTCCATAAAAAGCCTGAACCCCAAGAGAAGTGCATGGTCGCAATCGCTAAGGGGAGTCCCAGCAATAAGGTTCCGTCATTTTTCTTTAGAGCGGCTCGCACACCCGAAAATAGCAACGCGCCTCCATAAACAATGGCTTCAAGAGCCAATAGCCAGCGAGCAAGAGGAAGCCAAATGCTAAAGAATCCTAATCCAAGCCAAGTTAAGACAAAAGCGCCTGAAAGTTGACGCCAGCGAAAGGTTTCGGGGTAGCGGGTGAGCATTCGCAGTTTCCAATACCCGTAACGCCAATATTGACGCGCCAAAGCCGAGAGAGTGGTGCGGGCCACGTAAGTGGACTGAATCTCGGGGTCAATCCAAACCGTTCGACCCGACTGCCGAACGCGGACGTTGAACTCATAATCTTCATTGGCTAAGAGACTCTCGTCAAAGCCGCCAATTTCGTCAATCAATGAACGCCGAAAAGCGCCAAAGGGAACCGTATCTACGGGGCCTGCTTCGCTGCCAATTCGATAGCCAGCGTCTCCAACGCCCAAAGGGTGCGCCAACGCCTCGGCAATAGCCCTCCCCATCCAATTTTCACTACCGGGGCGCATTTCGCACACCCCGCCAACGTTATCTCCCAAGCCCTGCTCTAAGGCCGCAATGCATCGAGAAATATAGCCTGCCCGGGGGCTGGTGTGCGCGTCAAAGCGGAGAATAAACTCTCCTTTGGCCGCACGCATGGCCATGTTTAGCCCCGAAGGAGTAGTCCGCTTGGGGTTATCTATCACCTCAACCGCTAACTCAGGGTGCTCCATTTTAAAGGATGCAATTTCTTTCCGCGTCTCATCTGTAGACATGCCATCAGCAATAATAACCTCCATTTCGGAAGTGGGGAAATCTTGTTCCAGGATAGCCCGCAACAAGGTTTTGATGGTGGCTTGCCCATTATAACAGGGAATAATTACGGAGAGTTTTGGCATAGATTATTGGCTCATGTATGAAAAATGTGCAAAACGACATGAATGTCGTCCTACGAAACCGTAACGCGGTATTTATATCGCCTTTTGTTGCACACATTCAAGGTGCAACACAGTTTATATTCGTTTCATCACAGTTGTATCATCTGGCAAAATGGCTGGTAAGTGTACCACAAAAACGCTTCCTTCGCCCATGGTGCTGTTCACGGTTATTTTTCCTTGGTGCGCCTGAATAATTTGCTGGGCGATTGCCAAACCAAGGCCAGTGCTAGGCTTTTCTCCGTTTTTGCGGGATTTGTCAACTTGGTAGAAACGCTCGAAGACGCGGGATAAGGCTTCTTGTGGGATTCCTTCTCCCGTGTCGGTGATGCTGATATTGATGGTTTCTTTCTGGTACCCGGCGTGGATACTGACCTCTCCAGCGGGAGGGGTGTGCTTGAGGGCATTATCTACCAAATTTGTGAATACTTGCGCCAATCGGTCGGCGTCACCAATGCAGGTGGGCACAGGTTCCACAACTAACTTAAGGCTTATGTTGGCTTCCTCCGCTTGGGGTGCGAATTTATCTACCACCCCACGAAGCAACGCCTCTACGTTTAGCGACTCACGATTGAGGGCGGCGGTTCCCGCGTCTAAACGCGCGAGGTCTAGTAAATCCACCACTAACCGGTACATGCGGCTCGATTCCGCGTGAATGATGCCAGCCGCCTGCCCTAAGCTCTCTAGGGAATCCACAGTTCCATCCAAAATTGCTTGAGAAAATCCCTGAATGGAGGTTAAAGGTGTTTTTAGCTCGTGGGAAACATTGGCCACAAAGTCTTTTTGTGACTGCTGGCTGGCTTTGACGCGCGCGCTCATTTCATTGAAAGCCTGAGCTAATACCTTGACCTCGGCGGGGCCTTTGAGCGGAATGAGGCGGTATTCTCCTGCCGCCACGTCTCGTGTGGCGTCTACCATTCGGTTAAGCGGAGTAGCCACCCAGCGCGACATCCAAAAGCCTAATATTAGAGCTAAAAGAAAAGCGACTCCGCCCGCGCGGAAGAATGGAGGCAGGAACTCATCCTTGATGATTTCCCAGAATTGGGAGCTTTTTAGTAATCGCAACCCGCCTTGCTTGGGGGTTGCCACTACTAAAATGGCTTTTTGCGATAGAGGGCGCGAGGTGTATAGCCATCTTTTGCCTTCTTGGTCATATATTGCGCCTCGGTCGGGTGGGGATGCTCCTTTTTCAGGCCAGTTTAACGCTGGGGCGTTTTCTTCCGTGTCTATCAATATAGATCTGTCTGGTCTAAAAATAATCATCCGCACAGAAAAATATTCGCTGGCGTTCTGGAATTCGTTTCTGTGTTTCAGTAGAGATGTGTCTTCTCCTATGCGGCGGAGAACTACTTGGGCGGCTAAGTCTAGTTTTTGGATGGCTTGTCTGTCAACCGCAGGGTTGCGTACAACGTAGACAAATAACCCAAAGGCCAGGATGACTAAAATAACGCCAATTACTAGCGCGTAGGTCAACCAGAGTCGAGAGCGGAGGGATGTGAACATGGGGATTAGGGACTGGGTAACTAGGGACGAGTGGACTAGGGATTAGGGACTAGGGGATTAGGGACTGGGGGACTAGGGAATTGGGAAACTACCCAACTAACGAACTATCCAACTAATTTAGAGCCAACGCTGGTGATGGTGTCAATTCTCACGGTGCTGCCGGATA
>QMOK01000176.1 GCA_003648195.1 Chloroflexota bacterium
AATCCGCCAAATAAGAGCCATCTTGGCCGGTGATGCCGGTAATTAACGCAACGGGCATAGATTGCTTTCTCCTACTTGCTTGTATCGATATTTTTCACCCATTCACGGTTTTCTTCGTACCAGGCCACCATGAGTCTAATGCCCTCTTCTAGGGAAACTTGCGGCTCCCAGCCGAGGAGATTGCGTGCTTTTTCAATATTGGCTTGGTTTGCCATGGCGTCTGCTTTATGGAATGGATAATGTTCCACCTCTGCCTTGCGCCCGATGAGACGCTCGAGGATGGCAATTAGCTCGTTAATGGTGACCACCTCGTGCCCGCCGAGGTTGATGATTTCGTATCCCACAGGTTTGAGAGCGGCAATCGTCCCCCGCGCGATGTCGTCCACAAAAGTGAAACCGCGCGATTGTTCGCCATTACCGTTTAAGCGCAGAGTGACACCTTCTTTAATCCATTTATTAAAGCGGAACATGACCATATCTGGGCGTCCGGCTGGGCCATAGACGGTAAAATAACGTACTACCGAAACGTCAATATCATAGAGGTAATGGTAAGCGTGCGCCATGGCCTCGGCACCTTTTTTACTGGCCGCGTAGGCTTGAAGAGGGCGCGCGCTATCGGCTGCCTCTGGTGTGGGAAGAGGGGCGTTGTTTCCGTAGATGCTAGACGTAGAAGCCAAAATGAATTTGGGAATATCGTTGCGCTGGCATAATTCCAACAGGTTCAGAGTCCCAGTCATGTTCGTATCCACGTAAACCCAGGGATCTTCTACGCTGGCTCGCACTCCAGCCCGCGCCGCCAAATTGATAACAGCGTCAAATTTGGGTTCTATGAAATGCTTCATTTCTAAAATGTGCTTATCGCTGATGTCTTGTTCGTAAAACGAAAATCGCTCACGGTTCTTAAGCCGCTCAAGACGGTATTCTTTCATGCGCACATCATAAGCGTGGTTCAAGTTGTCTATGCCAACTACAGTGTGTTCTTCATCAAGTAACATTTCTGTAACACGAGACGCTATAAAACCAGCTACGCCGGTGACTAAATAAGTTGCCATATTTCTCCAATTTTTGCTTATCTAAGAAAAAATCAAAACTTCCGAAGTCTGTTTCTAGTTCCAATGTGGGAATTGCTGAAATACCGTTAAAACATGCTCAATTGCTCTGCCTGATCTTCATTCTTCTCTTCGTAAGCGTACTCTGGAACTTGCTCTGTGTTCGCTATTAACTCAGGAAGTTTCGCAAAATCTTCTTCTAGCACCGCGCGCAGGGAGGGCCGATGCAAGGCTGCCGCCGGATGGTAGAACGGAACCACTAACAAGCCGTTCACGCGCCGCGCCATACCATGAATATGACTGATTTTCGCGTTTGAAATATACCGTGCCATAGAATATCGTCCCAGCGTCACCACCATTTTGGGCCTAATAATAGCGAGTTGGCGGTCTAAATAACCCTTGCACGCTTGCAACTCCTCCTCTTCTGGGTCGCGGTTGCCAGGCGGACGGCATTTAACAACATTGGTAATGAAAACATCCTCGCGCCGCATACCAATGGTTTTCAGCAATTCTTCAAAAAATTGCCCCGCCGCGCCTACAAAAGGTCGACCTTGCACATTTTCGTGAAACCCTGGGCCTTCGCCAATAAAAACAACATCGGCGTTTGATGGGCCTTCGCCGGGCACGCCGTTTTTCCGAGAATAGTGCAGGGCGCACTTTTTACACATAGAAATTTCTTGCGCGATTTCTTTTAAACTTTGTTCAGCGTTCATAAATTATTATCCTGGAATGGGGTCTCCACGGTGGAGGTAAATGGGGGATAAATTTGTAGGGTCGTCTGTTTCCCCGGCCTGCCACCGTGCCCAGGCCAACTCTGCTAAAAAGGCCGGATTTCGCAGGGAGTGGGCGGGGGACGCCAAAATGGCGTTTTGCTCTTCCTCTAGCGTATCACGAAATTCCTTTGTCAGCTCGCCGCTTATTAACGTAGGTGAGGTTATTTTTTCTGCCAATTCTTCTACGGTGAGGTTTTCCAGTTTGCCATGCGATTGCCAGTGCCCGTCTTGCGCCCGGTACCAGCCCACGGCCAAACGCCGGCGTCCAGCTTCTAAGACAGCGGCCAAAGGCATCTCGCAGAGGGGGTGGGCGGCGGCGACCACGTCTAGGGAGGGGATACCGATGAGGGGCAGTTCTTGGCTGAGTGCCAGGCCTTTCGCCAGGGCTAGGCCAATCCTTAGCCCTGTGAACGAGCCAGGGCCGAGCGCCACGCCCAGGGCTTGTAAATCTCCCGCTGCTGCCCCTACACGAGCCAAATTATCCGCCACTGCTTTTCCTAGCTCTACGGTGTGGTAATTGTGGGTTATCCAAGTTTCCGCGCTCAAGACGCGAGCGCCATCGTAAATTGCCACGCCGATAGAGCTAGTTGAAGTGTCGACAACTAATAACATTATGTAACTCCGTAAACGTCTTTTTTGAAATTGTTGAGAATGGTTTGGTAGTGTTCCCCTTGCGCGGTGAATATGAAATCGCGTTGTTCTTCGTCTATCCAGCGCATTTTTATCCACAGGTGGTTTTCGGGGAGGGCTTCTTTTATGCGGTCGGCCCATTCAATGAGAAGGGGGCTTTGGGATAGCATGGCATCTATATCTAGGTCTATTGCTTCGGCTGACCCGCTTAGTCGATAGGCGTCTAGGTGGTATAGTTTGCCTCCGTCTAGGCGGCGGTAAACGTTCACTAACACAAAAGTGGGGCTAGAAACCTGGTCAAGTGACCCCCATCCAGAGGCTACGCCTTGTACAAAGGTGGTTTTTCCCGCTCCCAAGTCGCCTTGCATGCCGATTACGTCTCCGGGGAGGAGCAATGCGCCCAGGCGCATGCCTACCCGCCTGGTTTGCTCTGAACTGCGGCTGATAACTTCTAGAGAGTGTTGGTCGATAACTGACATAGGAAGGCAGGGAAACGGGGAGATAATGGAAAGTGTCAATAGGTGTTAGTATTTTACCATTGGTCGGGAGTCTCTGCTTTTTTTCGAGAAAGTGTTTTTGTTATTTTCTAATGATTTCTAGGTTCGCTAGAGAGGCAATTACTTTCTTTGCGCCTACATCTTTGAAAAAAATATTTACTATCTCGTCATCGTCTTGAATTTTGCTGCCTAGGATGAGGCCGTTGCCCCATTTAGGATGTTCCACGCTCATTCCGGGTTTATATTGAGCTTCAATCGGTTTTGATTTCGCGGCGGGGGCTGATTTTTTTTGCCAGGGGCGGAAGATTTGCGATTTGCGTTGCTGTTGGTAGTTTTGCTGGGCGTCTTCTTTTAAATCGGCGGGGATGTCGCTATAATAGCGGGATGGTTCGCCGTATTCTGTGTTGCCGTACACGTAACGGTTCAGGACATGAGAGAGGTATAAACAATCTTTGGCACGGGTAATGCCCACGTAAAATAGACGGCGTTCTTCCTCCATGGCTTCGGGGTCTTCAAATGAGCGTTTGTGAGGGATAACGCCGTCGTTCACGCCGACGATGAAGACTTTGGCGAACTCTAATCCTTTTGCGGCGTGGAGTGTGAGCAAAGTGGGGGCTTCGGCGTCTTTGTCTAATGTGTCTTGGTCTGAGACCAGGGCTACATCTTCTAAAAATTGTTGCAATCCAATTGTTTGGTATTCGGAGGCCAGCCGGCGCAGTTCCATGACGTTATCCCAGCGATCTTTGCCTTCTTCGCCTCCATCCTCGATATAGTTTCGATAATCAATATCTTCTAGGATATGCTCCATAATCTCTACAGGCGGGAGGGTGTCTCGCTCTGTTTGCCATTTGGCTAGCAAACGTCCAAAGCGAGAGAGGGGTTTAGCAGAGCGGCTGGTGAATTGGGAAAAGTGTTCCGACTCTTCTTCTTTTGCCAGGTCTAATAACAACGCGCCTGGGGAAATATTTGCTTTTTGCGCCTGGGCGCGGAGTTGGGCATAGGTTTTTATTCCAATCCCTCGCGGCGGAGTCTTGATAACGCGCATCAAACCAATTTCATCATCTATATTGAAAACCAACCTTAAGTAGGCCACAATATCTTTAATTTCACGCCGTCCATAAAAGCGTTGCGCTCCCACCAATTTATAAGGTATATTGGCCGATAAAAAGGCCTCTTCTAACAAACGAGATTGGGCATTGGTGCGATACATCACCGCGAAATCTCCGGGGTTGGCTTGTTTAGAGGCAACCTGCTTGACGATGGTATCTACTATATATTGAGCCTGTTCGCGTTCGTCGTACAATTCTTTAATAAGTATCCGCTGACCAGTTCCACGCTCTGTGAATAGACGTTTGGGCGTGCGGTTTGTATTGTGATCAATAACCGACATAGCCACGTCTAAAATTGTTTGCGTAGAACGGTAATTTTGCTCTAATAAAATCACTTGGGCTTGCGGGAAGTCACGCCTAAAACGCATCACGTTGCGGTAATCTGCGCCGCGCCAACGGTAAATTGATTGGTCTGCGTCTCCTACCACAAAGATATTGTGATGATAAGAAGCCAGGTACTTTAACAGCGTATACTGTGCCATATTTGTGTCTTGGAACTCATCTACCAAAATATGCTCAAAGCGGCGGGCGTATTTCTCGCGAATAACGGGGTTATCTTTTAATAGAATCGCCATCCACAACAAAAGGTCATCAAAATCCATGGCGTTGCTGGCAAGAAGCATTTTTTGGTAATCTTCATAGATGCGAACTACCACCTCGTCTCGATAAGTGCCAATAGGGAAATCTTCTGGCAAGTAAAGTTCGTTTTTCGCGGCTGATATAGACCCATGAATGTCCTGTGGGCGGTAACGTTTATCGTCTAAATTTTGATCCTTGATTACCTGTTTCACCACCTTTATTTGGTCATCGGCGTCAAAGATGACGTAATTAGAATTCACAGGTAAATGTTCCGCTTCCATGCGCAAAATGCGGGCGCAAGTGGCGTGAAACGTGCCCAAGGTAAGGCCATGCGTTTGGCGTCCGATTAACCTTGCTACCCGTTCGCCCATTTCTTTAGATGCCTTATTAGTGAAAGTGACCGCCATAAGATGGTAAGGGCGCACGCCAAGTTGGTCAATTAAATGCGCCACTCGATGGGTGAGAACGCGCGTTTTCCCAGAGCCTGGGCCGGCTAAAACCAGCACTGGGCCAAGGTCTGCTGTAATTGCTTGTTTCTGCTGGGTATTGAGGTCTTTTAATAAATCCATGGGAAAGATTGTAATGGGTGAGATGGTGAGTGTCAACAGGGGTTGATGCGCCAACAGAGTTGCGGGAATGCCCACTATCAGCTAAAATCATTCTATGAACTGGAATATGATAGGTCACCAATGGGCCGTAAATCTTTTAAGGGGACACATAGCGCAAGACGCGCTCCGGCACGCTTACCTTTTTACCGGACCAAAGGGAGTGGGAAGACGCACCCTAGCGTTGCGCTTCGCGCAAACGTTGAACTGTCCAACCCCGCTTAAAAGTGGTTCCGCTTGCCGAACGTGTAACACCTGTAAACGTATTGAGCGTATGCAACACCCCGACCTTTTCATTATTCAGTCTAAAGAAGATGGACATTCTCTTAAAGTAGACCAAATACGATCTTTGTTGCCCA
>QMOK01000177.1 GCA_003648195.1 Chloroflexota bacterium
CCCAAATGCGACAAAAAACGGTCGAATTTAGGGGAGGAGAGCGACTTCCCCCCAAATTCCTGCCTTTGGCATTTGGGGGGATTTAGAGGGGGGCTAAGGTTTAACCAACAACTTTTTAGCACTTTCCGCGCACCTCGCGCATCGCGTTTCACGCTTCCCAATGGTATAATGCCCAAATTGGAGACAAAAAACTATGCTAAATCTTGACCCCGCCACCCTAATTTCACGAATATTTGTGCTTTTCACCGCTCTCACCGTACACGAATTTGCCCACGCCTGGACAGCCAATTATTTTGGAGACGACACCCCGCGCCTGAACGGACGTCTAACCCTTAATCCCCTTGCGCACCTCGATCCCATTGGCTCCTTAATGCTCATCGTGGCCGGATTTGGTTGGGCAAAACCTGTTCCCGTCAATCCCTATGCCCTGCACAGAAGATCTGACTCTGCCCTTATGTGGGTATCCCTGGCTGGCCCGCTCTCTAACCTGCTCTTGGCTATCGTTGCCGCCATTCCCTTTCGCGTGGGACTTGTTTCACTATACAATATTTACTCCTCAACCCCGCACTTTTTACCCTCTCTCGCAGAACTACTATTCAACTTCATCATCGTTAACCTAGGCCTAATGCTCTTCAACCTCATCCCCCTGGCCCCGCTAGATGGCGAAAAAGTAATCTCCTACTTCCTCCCCGATAACTGGCAAATCACATTCGAGCGCATTCGCCCCTACGGACCCATGATATTAATGTTGTTGATGGTTACAGACGTTTTTGGCTGGATAATAAACCCGCCCCTTAGTTTTTTGTTAAATATTTTGTTGGGATGAAACCCTTCCCCCGCGCGTTTTACCGAGTTTGGCAGTTTTGGCAAACCCTAACGGGAACTCTTTCTCCAAACGACTGGCGAGAGGTTAAGTTGGTGCTAACCTTAAACGAATTGCCACTCTTCGAGCGGATGAACCGCGCCGACCAAGCGCATAGCTTTAGGGTTATGAAATCGCTTCAGGCTGGCGGGCACACAGACCCCAATTTATTGACTGCCGCTCTCTTGCACGACACTGGCAAAGGGCTGCACCCTCTCCGCTTTTGGGAACGCCCTGTTCCCGTATTAGCAAAGGGCTTGTTACGAGAAGATGTTCATTCGCCGGGGAATGGCAATTTGCATGGATGGCGGCGACCACTGATAATTGCCAAAGAACATCCCGCTTGGGGATCGGAAATGGCCGCTCGGGCTGGTTCTTCCTCCCTCACTGTGTGGCTTATTCGCCATCATCAAGACGAAAATCCCCCTCCTATTGACCATCCCGCCGCTGAACGTTTTTTAACTTATCTTAAGAAAGCAGATAATAAAAATTAGGTAAAACTATGACAATTCAAATTACAATTATCGGTTTAGGACAAATTGGAGCCTCGGCAGGTTTAGCGCTGAGCGATTATGAAGACGACATTTTGCGAGTGGGGCATGATAAAGACCCTCTTGTGGCTAGAAAAGCCAAACAAGAAGGCATGATAGACAAAATGACTCTTACTTTGTCGAACGCTGTGCAAGACGCGGATGCTGTTTTATTGGCTATTCCCGCGCATGAAATTCGACCTACTTTAGAGCATATTGCCCAAGATTTAAAAGAGGATGCTATTGTTATTGATACTGCTCCTATGAAGCGTGTTGTTGAAAAGTGGGCGGATGAACTTTTGCCTCCCAAGCGATATTATGTTGGATTGGCTCCTGTCATTAATTCCGACTATCTTCAAGAGTTCGGTTTTGGGATTGAGGCCGCTCGCAAAGATCTCTTTGATGAAATGCTCATGGCGCTTATTACCGGGCCAAAAGCCAGCACGCAGACGGTTAATTTTGTTACTAGCTTTATTAAGCTTTTAGGCGCGAAAACGCTTTTTGTGGGTGCCGCCGAGATGGATGGATTGATGACAACAACGCACGTTATGCCGCATTTGGTGGCGGCGGCTTTGGTATCTGCTGCAGTGACAAAGCCTGGCTGGCGGGACGCGCAAAAGTTCGCTGGACGTGCCTTTGCTCAAGTTTCTGAGCCGATTGGTTTAAGCGGCAGCCCAGAGGCATTGGCTAGCATGACTATTCATAATGGCGATAACGCAGAGCGTATAATTGACGATGTTATTTACGCTTTGCAAAATATGCAACAGGCTATTAGAGAAAAAGACGAAGAAGCCTTAGATGAGTATTTGCAAGAAGCATATAAGAGCCGGCGGCGTTGGTGGGTGGATAGGGAAGATGGAGAATGGTCTGACACTAAGGCGAGCGGCGAGGTTTCTAAGCCAGAGCGTGGTTCTTTATTCAAGCGTCTGCTGGGCTTTGACGATTCTCGCCGGAAACGGGCGAATGACGATTAACGAATGGCGAGGTGCGGGGCGGGAATGGTCACTAAGTACTTTGTTACCTCATCACCTCATTGAAATAAATTATGAGCTACACCTACATTCTTAAATGCTCCGATGGGACATATTACACCGGCTGGACGACCGACCCAGAGCGGCGCGTCAAGGAGCATAACGCTGGGCGTGGGGCGCGTTATACACGTCACCGCCGCCCGGTAGAGTTGGTTTACGTAGAGGAACATCCCGATCGCTCTAGGGCCATGAGCAGGGAGTATAAAATCAAGAAATTGACGCATACGCAGAAAGAAGAATTAGCGCAAAGTTACAGCGTGAGTTAGCTAGGGTAAGTAAATGTAAAACGTATACTTACGCATCACATATTACACATTACTATAGTTTGGAGGCTGGTAGAAATGAATGTAAAAAGAAACCCCATAGCATATTTAGGAGAAGAATACGAACGTTTGGTGCGAGAAGGGCTGGCCTGGGAGCCAAGAGAGCTTCAAGGGCCGAATAAGCCTATCTCTGTTTTTGACGGCAGGGAAGTTTTAGTGCTTTGTTCAAATAATTATCTTAACCTTTCTACGCATCCCAAAGTGGTCGAAGCCATGCTTGAGGCAACCAAGAAGTACGGGGCTGGGGCAGGCAGTGACCGCTCAATTGCTGGCGATACAACTCTGCACCGCGAGCTAGATAGACGTTTGGCGGAGTTCAAAGACGCTCCCGCGTCCCTGACCTTCCAAACGGGATTTATGACCAATCAGGGCGTGCTGGCGCAGCTTGGCGGGAAAGGTGACCTTTACGTCTCTGACGAATTGAATCATGGTTCTATTATTGATGGCATTCGCCTCACAAAAGCCGACCGCGCTATTTTTAAGCACAAAGACGTGGATGATTTGGCACGTGTTATGAAAGAGGCTGCTACTCATCAGCCAGCCTATAACCACATTTGGATTGTGACTGACGGCGTATTTAGCATGGATGGCGACCTGGCGCCCCTGCCAGAAATTGCCGATATCGCCGCTAAGTATGGCGCGGGCGTTTATGTAGACGATGCGCACGGTGAAGGTGTTCTTGGCAAGGGCGGGCGCGGCATTGTGAATCACTTTGGCCTCACCCGCGACCAAATCCACGCCGAAATGGGAACGTTCTCTAAGGCTTTTGGGATTGTGGGCGGGCATATTAGCGGCAGCAAAGAATTAATCAAATTTTCCATGAACAAAACCCGCACCTGGCTGCTTAGCGGGGCAGTACCTCCCAGTGTGGCCGCTGCCACCATAGCCGCCATAGATGTGATGGAATCCGATTCGAGGCGCGTGGAGCGTGTGTGGGAAAATCGCGAGTATTTCCTCGACAAAATGAAAGCCCTTGGCTTTGACACTGGTCACAGCGAAACGCCTATTGTTCCCATTATGTGTGGCGATAGCAAAACCGCCAAAGAACTGGCTGATTTCGTGTGGGGAGAGGGCATTTACGTTTTGCCCATCGTTTATCCCATGGTGGCGCGCAATCTAGCGAGGATTAGAGTTCAACTTTGCTCGGAGCACACCAAGGCTCAATTGGACGCGGGAATTGAGGCTTTTAAGAAAGGTGGGAAGAAAGTGGGGTTGATTTAGAAGCCAAACGTCTCAAAATAAACCAAAAAGGAGCGGAGATATTCTCCGCTCCTTTTTTTGTTAGACATAAACTGTGAGTAAGTTTTTAATTTCCCCAGACGCCTATCCGGAAGTTCCACGGCCTGTGCCGGTTCGATAGTCGTATTCTGATCCAAAGACGCTGTGGGGGATAAAATAAACTAATAACATTACAAAACCAGCCAGATAAACTGATTTGCGGTCGCGTTTTTCTCCCCAATTCATATAGGCGGCGACTAACCAGAAGAGTAACTCCAGCAAAACTTTGTTATCTGTCCAGTCAAAGCCAAAGGGGATTCCAGACCACCAAACGCCAAAGGCATAGAGTTGTACTAAAGGCCCTAGTATAAAGCCACCAACTAATAAACTGATAATAGTGGCGTTGATCATCCATTTGAAATTTCCATCAATTAAGGCTTCAAAGACAGTGCGGGTGGCAAAAGTCATGGAGATAAAAATTATTGCAATGTGGAGTAATAGCACCAGGGTTGGTACTTCATCTTTGTAACGAGCATAGATAGCTTTATCGCCTGTGATTGAGACTGGGGCTTCATCTCCATCCTCAATATAAACGAGGAACTCATATTTTCCAGCACGCTCTTCTAGGTACGGCAACTCGGCGCCAATCCCTTGAACAATCTCTGTGCTGCCCCGCCTGGAAAATTCAAATTCTCCCGCTTCCATAGGAATGGTTGACCACTCATCATGAGACTTGTAGCGGCGATATTCAACGTATCCCTGAACATTATCTGGAACTGGGTCAAGGAACATAATTTTTAAGTCTGTACCGATTGTTTCGCTGCGCAAGAACTTAAAATTAACCACGCCTGAATTGGTTTCATACTCTCCTTCTAAGGGATAAGTAGGGCCAGTTTTATCTTGATACATGAAACAGGCAATTGTGATAACGCCTGCTAATATCCAAAGCAACACACTTGTTAATTTAGGCTTGCGAGCAATAAATTTTTTCATAATTCTAATTAATATACTCCCGAAATTTCTTGATAAGCTTTTTCTTTGGCTTATATCCTGTAAGGCGTTCTGCTACTTCTCCATTAACAAACAACATCAAAGTAGGAATACTCATCACACCATATCTTGCGGCTATTTCTTTATTCTCATCAACGTCCAATTTCAATATTTTAATCTTGCCTTCCCATTCCTTTGCTAATTCCGCCAACACAGGAGCCATCATTTTGCACGGCCCGCACCAATCGGCAGTAAAATCAATTAGGATAGGGGTTCCAGCTTCTAGCACATCTTCTTTGAACTTATCTTTGGTTACATAATTAACTTCACTCACTTGTGTATCTCCTTATTTATAAGACGCGGAGCTATTCTACACGAGTTTGTAGAATTTGTAGAGAGGGAAATGCAGGGGAGTGCTAAAAGGTTGGACTCTTGGGTAGTATTGGTGCAAAAGGGCAAGATAAATCTTGCGTTACGGAACGTAGCGCGACATTTATGCCGCCCTTGCACATTTTTTACAGATGAGCCAAAAATTGTTGTAATATTGATCTAGCTACCAGACAGTTTAAAAATTAGCCTTGGTGATAGAACGCGGATCGCCAGAGGCACGCCTCTGGCAACGCAAATGCC
>QMOK01000178.1 GCA_003648195.1 Chloroflexota bacterium
AACTGCCAGATCCGCGCTTTTCCCTCCTCTGGCCCTCATGGCTGTAAAAGCCTCATGCCCCGGCGTATCCAAAAAGGTGATTCCATGTACAAAGCAGGCACCGATAGACTGGGTGATACCTCCCGCCTCCTTTAATTGCTCCTTAGTTCGTCGGATCCTATCTAGCAAACTTGTCTTGCCATGGTCTACATGGCCTAAGAAGCAAACAATTGGCGGTCGGATTAATGTTTTTTGAGAGCTTTTTGAAGAAGATCCGTTTTCACTTCTTGCCCTTGGAGATGGCTTTTTCGCCGGAAGATTCGAATTAACTTGTTTTCCTGCAGAGCTGTTTTTAGACATGATAAATTACATACATAAGCCCCCCTTCCTCCTAGATCGCCTTTTTTATCAATAACCACCTGGTTGTCAGGTCTCATACTTAAACGAAGAAGGTTTTCCTTCTTCCTTACAGTTGAACAGCCAATACAAGTGCGGAGCGAAAGCTTTTTACAACCCATTTGTGGAACTTGACTCCTTTTCCTGTTGAGATGCCAATTTTTCAATTTCCTCAACTGTCTTTTTTCCAACCCCTGGCAGGCTTAAAAGCTGGTCGGCACTCATCTTTTTGGCTTCCTCCCAAGAAACACCCGCCTTTTTGAGGCGCGAAATAACTTTTTCCGGCACTTTGGCGGTTTCATCTTTAGGAGAAATCGGCTTCTCACTAACGCCGTGAATATCTATACGGTAACCGGTTAATTTAGCCGCCAGGCGGGCATTCTGCCCTTCCTTGCCGATGGCCAAGGAAATTTGGTCGTCAGGGACCTTAACCAGGGCGGTTTTTTCTTCTTCATCAATTTTAATCTGCGCTACTTCCGCCGGGGATAAGGCGGCGGAAACGAACTTGGCCGGGTCCTCATTCCAGAGAATTACATCAATTCTCTCGCCGCTTAATTCGTCAGTTACCGCCTGCACTCTAACTCCACGCTGGCCTACGCAGGATCCCACGGGATCCACTCCTTCCTGGGCTGAAGCTACGGCCACCTTAGATCGCTGACCGGCTTCTCGGGCAATAGCTTTAACTTCAACCGCTCCCAGATTTACCTCGGGTATTTCCAATTCAAATAAACCGCGGACCAGTTCGGGGTCTGACCGAGAAACAATTATCTGCTGTTTGTTTCCCACCTGACGAATTTCTTTAACAAAAAAACGCAGGCGCTGATTGTTCCGATAGCCTTCACTAAATACCTGTTCGGAAGGGGGAAGCACTCCCACCGTACGGCCTAAGTCTACTACCCAATCTCGGCCTTCGCGCCGCTGCAGCATTCCCGAAATTACAGTTCCTACTTTAGATTGAAATTCATCCAGGATGGCTTCCTTTTCCGCTTCCCGAACTCCCTGTAAAATAACCTGTTTGGCCGTTTGGGCGGCAATACGCCCAAAGCCGGGCGGAGTGATATCCTCACCTTCCCGTAAGATTGTCACCGCACCATTTTCTTTATCTATTTTAACTTCCAAATTTTCAGCTTCTCCGTAGTCTTTCCGATAGGCGGCCAGCATGGCATGCTTTAAGGTTTCAAAGACAACCTCCGGGTCTATCCCCCGCTCAGAACAAACCTGGTTAACGGCCGCCATGAATTCCGACTTTATCATGATAATCATTAAGCTCTGATTATAGATATCAGAATCTTAAAATTTAAAATTGCCCTGCTTTCCGGGTGGATTATATCATCAGATCAGCCAGATGACAAACAGAAATTTTAAACAGTATGGGGAGAAGTTAGTATAATAAACTGGTGTCATAAGGGGGTTCTTATATTTTCAATCCGCCCTTGATGTTTAAAGGGCAAAATTAGTGCCGCGCCGGTAACAAACCCGCCGATGTGAGCAAAATAGGCCACACCCCCGCTGTCAAAACTGCCCAAGGCGCCTACTCCAGATAGGAGTTGAGCCAAAAACCAATAAAAAAGCATAGAATAGGCTGGAACGGTTACCTGCCGAAGGGTCCACCCAAACGAGAACAGAACATCTATTTCCTCTTGTGGGAAAAGAACCAAGTATCCTCCCATTAATCCGGCAATGGCTCCGGAAGCTCCCAGCATAGGAACTTGGGAATGAGGGTTTACTAAAATCTGTAAGAAACTTGCTCCCAGTCCACAGGCCAGATAGTATAAAAGGTATCTAAAGTGACCTAGCCGATCCTCCAAATTATCCCCGAAAATGTTTAAAAAAAGCATGTTTCCCAAAATATGTCCCACACTCCCGTGTAAAAACATGGAAGTTAAAAAAGTCAACAGCCCATAACCCTGCACCACCACGGCAGGGGTTAGGGCAAAGGCGGAAATAAATTCTTCCAAAAGATCACCGGGAAGAAGAAAGGTATACAAAAAAACCAAAACATTAAGAGCAATTAGGGTGTAGGTTACCACCGGCACTTTCCCGGAAGGGTTATGGTCACGGAGAGGAATCATAGGCTAATTTTACCACCAATTCCTGTATAAAAATATGGCCGGGACATAACTTCGGGATTTTTTATGTAATAGTGGACTCTTGCCGTGTACCCAGCGGCACCGCGGTTAGTCCGCAATATGTGCGTACAAGAGGCCAAGTTTGTAATTCAGTGATTAAAATAGGAGTCGCTCCCTGAAAAAGGCGAACTCGTAAAATGCCAAATGCCAAACCAAATCCAAATGACAAATTTCAAATAAGGCCCAAATCACAATTTCTAAACTCTAAATACGGGAAAGTTTTGATTATTTAAATTCTGAATTCTGAATCCTGAATTCAGAATTTGTTTGTAATTTGGTGCTTGGTTATTGTTTTTATGACTATGGCAACTAGATTGGGCATGACCTTTTCTTAGAAAAATATGCGCTAATTTTTCACATCTTGGTGCACAAACTCAGGGGAAAAATTATGTGATTTTTAAAAATTTGATAGAATAAGGCAATGGACAAAAAGCTTAGGGTGGGGTGGTTTAGTTTTACTTGCTGTGAAGATTCAACCATCCTTTTTATTGAACTCCTCAACCAAAATTACCAGGAATGGCTGAGAAAAATTGACTTTATTCACGCCCGCATCCTGAGAAAAGATGACTCGCAGGAATTAAAGGAGATGGATGTAGCCTTTGTGGAAGGGGCTATTAGCTCAAGATCTCAAGAGCAGAAATTAAAAAGGATACGAAAAAAGGCAAAGATGCTTATTGCTGTTGGTTCCTGCGCGGTAACCGGCGCTCCTTCCAATCAGCGGAACTTTTTTAACCGCAACCAAAAAGAAGAAATCCAGCACATCCTGGATAAGTTTAAATATCAAGAAAGAGTATTTAAGCTATCTGACTTGGTAAAAGTAGATAAAGAAATACCCGGCTGCCCAATGGACGAACACAAATTTCTTGCTTTAATGAAGAACCTGCTGGCCGACATTGATGGGAAACTTTACGGCTAGGGGACATTAGGCTTAAAAACTTTACATCTTGCCTGTGAAGTGGAAAGCCGCGCTGACAGGGGTGCGGCTTTCAATTCAGGTTTTTTGCTCCTTTTGAGTGGAACTCTGCAGGAAAAATGCATTCACTTTCAAGGCGGTGAAGCCTCGCTTTTTGAATTTTTTATGCACACTCACGACATTGGCGACTTTGACATCAGTCTAAAAGAAATTTCTAAAATTGAGGGTCATGCGTCCCTGGACATAAAGATTAGAAAAAATCGTATTGAGGATTTAAAGTTCAGCATTACCGAATGGAAAAGATTTTATACCCAGGCTATCCGCGGCAAGCCGGTTACCGCTGTGCCCCAAATGGTAGATCGTATCTGCGGTACCTGCTCCAATGCCCATCTCCTATGCTGCATTGAAGCTATTGAAAAAGGATTGAACATTATGCCTTCATCCCAAACTATGCTCCTTAGGAGACTCCTTTACTACGGGCTAATTATCCGCGACCATGCCCTCCATCTTTATATTTTTGCCCTGCCTGACGTTTACGGAAAAAGTTCTATCCTTGACTTTGATGAAAATGATCCTATGCAGCACGAGCTTTTGCATGACACCTTTGCGGTTAAGGAAGTTGGGAACCGGCTTTCCATTGTCGTCGGCGGCCGTGCCGTTCATGCTCCCTATCCTGCCGTCGGCGGATTTCTTAAACTGCCTGCCCTGGAAGATGTTAAAGCACTTAAACCAAAACTGCTGGAGATTCGGCCCAAAATTCTTAAACTCATCAAAATTTTTGCCGAGATGCCATTTGAGCTGGCGCTAAAAGCTCCTCTAACATTCAGCGGGTTGGTGTCCGAAGATTTTTCCTTTTTGGAAGGGCTTATTCAAACTTCGGCCGGAGATGTGGTTGAAGAGAAAGATCTTGGCCAACACTTGGATGCGGTGATTATTCCTTATTCTCACGCGCGGGGATTTAAATTTGATGGAAGTTTATTAATGGTTGGTGCCCTAGCCCGTTTGCACGTGAGCAAGTTTAAACTGCACCCGAACACATTAAAATCTATCAGGGACTATTTGGGCATCTTTCCCTCCAACAACATCTACCACAACAATCTGGCCCAGGCCATTGAAATTTTACACGCCATCGATGCCAGCATGGAACTAATTGACAAGTTGGAAGCAGTTAAACCGGAAAGACCTGCTCCTATTAAACCCCGTAAGTCCACGGGAATTGGGGTTATAGAAGCTCCCCGCGGAACTCTGTATTATCGTCTAGATATTACCTCCGAGGGCAAAATTAAAGAGGGTGAAATAATTGTCCCCACTGGACAAAACCAAATTGCCATGGAAAGAGGTATTTATGAACTGGTAGAAAATCTTTTGGAGAAAGGAACCCACAGGGAAGAGATTGTTTACGAGGTGGAAAAACTAATTCGCGCTTTTGACCCTTGTATGAGCTGTGCCGCTCATTTTTTAAGAGTAAACTGGCAGTAGCCGCCCCAACTTTCTTGGGGATATCAAGATGCCAGCTGTTAGTTTAAGACTTGGCTGTGAAGCTCCCTCACCTTGGAAGTGGGCGCAACACGGGAAAGTTTAGTCATTTGAATTCTGAATTTGTTTGTAATTTGGTGCTTGATTATTGTTTTTATGACTATGACAACTGGGTTGGGCGTTTATGATCCATCTTCAATCTGACTAACCAGCAGGGCTGTAGAATCTACAAGTTTTTCACTAAACTCCTGATCCGAAATTCCAACCACCAGTACTCTGCCAAGGCGGTGAATTTTCTTTAAGAGCAGGAGATGGAATAGCAGATCGTAATCGTGAGGAGAGACGGGTGTTTTTTTACTTTTGGCAAAATCATCCAGGTCCAAAATCATTGGTTCCTTGATGCCTTTCACGGTATCTAAAATAACTAAATCCCTTTCACCTTCGGGCGGAAAGTTTTCGTTAGGATCTGCCGCCACAAATTTAATTTGCGGAAATTTTTTCTGGAGTTCAGGCAATAATTTTAGGGGGAGGGAATCCTCTTTTAATAAGGGATTACCCAAAACATAAATTTTCATTACACTAACGGTTGGTTAAAGTAGTTAATGGAATTTTGAGTATAGTATTCT
>QMOK01000179.1 GCA_003648195.1 Chloroflexota bacterium
ATGCGCCGGGGAATAGAGAAGGTTCAAGTGCTGCCATCACCCCCAAACAAGCCCGCGAAGCCCCACGTCTGGAGCCGCTCTCCGCGCGAGATCGTGCCAACGCTTAATCTTTGCACATGGCTCAATCTTTCCACCCCAGAGGCCCTCGAATGGAGGATTGACGAAAATCCCCTCCCAATGCTACAATCTTCCGGCTTGTTGCCCGTTTTTAAGCAACTCAACAAGCGGAAAAATTTATGTCATCACAAACAGACACTCTAAAATTAGCCGAAAAGCGGCGCGCGAAATTCCGCAAATTGCTGGTAGAAAACGAAACTTATCCCGTGGCAACTATCACATACCACGGCCCCGATGACCAAACAGCGACCAAGATTTCGGTGGGCATTGTCAAATCTAAAGAAGACGCGCCCATTATTGAGCACTGGACTGGTGAAGGCATAGCAGAAGATGTTAATGCGGCCCATGAGATTAGCCAATTTTTGCAAACACACGGAGTAGAACGTGTAATTACCAGCGAGAGCGTGATGAGTTGCCCTCACGTGGAGGGTGTAGATTATCCAGAAGGAGAAACCTGCCCCCTTTGCCCGTTCTGGAATAACTAAGATCGTTCGCGTTTTAGCGTCTCACATTTTACGTTTCATACAAGGAAACATTATTCATGAAGAACATCATCCAACCCGTCAAAGGGACTCGAGATTTTTATCCCAAAGAAAAGGCTGTACTATCTTGGCTATACGCAAATATGCGCGAGGTGTCAGAGGCTTTTGGCTACCAAGAATACGATGGGCCATTTTTAGAACCCATTGACCTGTACGCGGCAAAATCGGGCGAAGAGTTGGTTAAAGAACAAGCTTTTGTCTTTCCCGACCGAAGCAAAAAGCTAATCACCCTCCGTCCAGAGTTAACGCCAACCCTAACGCGGATGGTGGCGCAACGGCAGCAACAACTCCATTATCCTCTCCGCTGGTGGTCATTTGGGCCATTTTGGCGGTATGAAAGCCCGCAAAAGGGACGCGCGAGAGAGTTTTTCCAGTGGAATATAGATTTGCTGGGCGTAGATTCCCCAGAAGCAGACGCAGAGTTAGCCGCCGTGATGGCTAGCTTCTTTAAAAAGGTGGGGTTAGCTCCCAGCCAAGTTCAAGTAATGATCAATAATCGCCGGCTGGTAGATGAACAACTCGGTAAATTAGAAATCCCCCTCGAAAAGCGTGGACAGGTTTTCCGGCTAATTGACAAACGCGAGAAGATGAAAGAGGCAAACTGGGAAGCCTACGCGGAAGATAAAGGGCTAACGCCAAACCAATTGGACGGCCTAAAAGCCATGCTCACCAATCATTCGCTATGGGAAGAATCGGAGGAGCTAGTACGCTTTTTTGAGGCTGTGGACGCTCTGGGCATTCGCGAATACCTGCAATACGCGCCGCACATCATTCGAGGTTTGGATTATTACACAGGTACAGTGTTTGAGGCCCAAGCGGTGACGGCAGATATTCAGCGGGCGGTGCTGGGCGGTGGACGTTATGATAATCTTCTGGCAGACGTAGGTGGAGACCCACTCCCTGGCGTGGGATTTGCGATGGGCGACATGGTAATAGCCATTATCCTTGAAGAGCTGGGATTGCTGCCAAAAGACCGAGACGCCGCGCCGGCCAAGGTGATGGTAACGGTCTTCAACGAAGCCACATTGCTCCCAGCTTATTCTCTCGCCGCCGAGTTGCGTCAGGCTGGATTGAAAGTGTTTTGTTACCCAGAGGCGCAAAAACTGGGCAAGCAGTTCAAGCACGCAGGGCGAATTGGCTCTCGCGTGGCCGTCATTTTAGGCCCCGATGAATTGGACAATAACATAGTGGCTGTTAAAGATTTAGAGACCCGAAAACAAGCATTTGTACCTCGTCAAGAAGTTGCTATTTACATTAAAAACTTGCTTGATGATGCCTCTGCTTCATGATATAATGCGGGGCGTTATGGCGAGCGTAGCTCAATGGCAGAGCGCCGCACTGTGGATGCGGTGGTTGTGGGTTCGAGTCCCATCGCTCGCCCTTTTTTTGTTTAAGGGGAAGTTGGCAGATAGGGGAATTAGGTCAAGCGTAAACGGGAATCCCCTTAGGTTGTGTTCTGATTGCGAAAAAAACGAACTGCATCGCCCAAGCGCGTTAACTAGAGATTGCTTCACTTCGTTCGCAATGACATAAAAAAGCAGAAATCCATGATATGTGCAAAAAGTAATGTGTCGAGAAATAGTAGCTTGAGATAAAACCGAAAATGATAATTGACACTATTTTTAATTTTTACTCCGATTCAAATGGCGGTGACCCTGACAGCACCAGTCCAACACTCCGTAAATATCATAAAATCTTGTGGAGCAAGCCATTGCCCAATGGTACTTTTTTTGAATTACGTGATAAGAAAAATGGCGCTTATTTGTATCACAAGTCAGAATTTGGAGAATTCTTTTTGGGCAGCGATGCCATAACGCACTCGTATAAAAATCATAAACGTAAACAGTGGCTTACAGAACAAATCCCAAATGAAGTAAATGAGCTTTTTGATACAGGTTCTACAATTGGAGCCTATATTATCTTTCCAAATAAAAGAATTGATGGAAAACATACTATCAATCAAGCCCGTGGAGTAAATAGCTTAATCGATGATAGGTTTGACTTAACGTTAGAATGCATTCGTCTTTTTTATCTTGGGCAAGAGAGTCCTCTTTATTTAACCTTGTTGAGGTATAAAAAATTCTTCGATTTGTTTGACGATTTTGCAGGTTACACACACTTCTTTTTGTTGGATGATTTGGTTGATGAAAGTTACAATATCAAATTTTATTTACCATTTGATGGTTTCAACACTCGTCCGACATTTATCGATGTCAACCAATATCTTTTATACAAAGATGGAGTGATTAATTTTATTAGGTCAAGAAACAAACGAATAGAAAATTATATCAATAAGAGGAAAGACAAATATAACCCCAGCACATAACAACCGCATCAACTCGGACTGGCAATTCCACTGCGCTCCGTTGCTAGCCGCTGATGCTTGACGATCTACTGAATTTGGGGGAATAGAAAAGGGGAGACTAAACAATCAATTGCGAAAACAAGCATGTGCGGTTTCAATTGCCGCTGTAACATTTTCTGGCGGAGTGGCCGCGCTCAAATTGCACAAGTAGAGCGCAAAACGCCCATTTTTTCCTCCAACTTCAACGTATTGCTTAACCCTCTCACGAACTTGTTCTGGAGTG
The DNA here is from genome assembly GCA_003648195.1 of Chloroflexota bacterium. Classification (GTDB taxonomy): domain Bacteria; phylum Chloroflexota; class Anaerolineae; order Anaerolineales; family UBA11858; genus B10-G9. The sequence goes on from QMOK01000179.1 coordinate 3,248, forward strand.
CTGCGGTCTATGAAACCAGCGCCGATACCTAGCACTAATGGAACATCCTGGTTTTCGGCATACGCTTTATAAAATCCAGGGCCGAGGGCGGCCACATCAGGGTCTTGCCCCTCTATATAATCTGGTGAGGCCTGCAACTTAAGCATTAGCAACTCTTCTGGCTTCTTAAGGTACTTCTCCCCCACCCAATTGGGCACATTCACCTCCTGGCCGCAGGCATCCCGCAAACGCAGGATGTATGGAACAACCCATTCTTCAAGTATTCGCATGTTTAAAATTGGCAATGAAGCGGTTGCGTCAGAGCCGCTAATGCTGCTGGCGTTGGGGAAATACTTCTTTTGATACATAATCCAAGGTATGAGAACTTCTTCCACAATGGCGTCAAAAAGGTCACGGATAAAACCAGGATTTTTGAAAATCCCCATAATCAATTTCTCAATACCGCATAGATTTGCCGCCATACTAAAAGGTGCGCAAAATTGCAAGATGGGATTCACATCAGTTAGCTTTTCAAAAAGAGTAAGCATCTCTATCACTTTAGAAAAGCGTCCAGCCGTATCAAAATCAGGTGTTTTTATTTTCTTTAAATCATCGGGGCCTGTAATAAATGGTTTAGAGCGATCAACGTCTGGTATGTGGTCGTCAAAGAAAATTACCTCTTGCCCTAACCCTTCAACCTCAATGTTATATACATCGTAATCCAAAAAAGCAACATCAATACCATATCTCTCTGAAATTTCCAAGCAGCCGGGGATGAGTATTTCTGGGGTAGTGTAGAAATCTTTGGCAAGAACGCCCAATTCGTTCATGGCAAATTCATGCAATTGAGCATAAACCGGCACCCTGTCGGGAATGCCTTGCATAGCGGCGGCAAATAATTTTTCGCCATTCTTGAAACTGTAGTAATTCTCTTTGAAATTAAGCATTGAGTTTAGACCTATTTATTATGCAGAAGCCAAAGCTTCGCTCTACGGCACTGGCGATGGCGTAGCAGTTGGGGTTGGCGTCTCGGTGGGCTTATTAGGCTGTTTTGCTTTGCAGTTGCTGTCTCTTAGTGTAACTTTGATAAATGCCCACTATTATTATTCCAACTGGGGCAACCAGCATACCAAATTGTGTGGGCATTACAGCCGGCAACCAAGTTACGCAATAAATAAACCAAGGCAATGGAAACGCGAGAGCAGTGATTATACTGTAATAACCCGCATAAGGGACACTCAACAGAGACGAAGCAACAAGTGTTGGAATTTCTCTGCGGGCAAATAATAGAGCAATCATCAAAAATATTAAGCCATAAGGATACAAACCTATATCACTACTAACTTCAACAAATTCTCTCCCATTTGAAATAACGGTTGCAATAACTTTAGCCAACCAATCTGGCAACCAGAAACCGAAAAACAAAAAAGAAAACAAAATTACACCCAAACTTGTTCCTATCGCCTGCATTGTCTCTAAATATTGTTTCTTCGCTATCATCCAAGTCAAGTAAATGATCGCAAGAATTCCTCCAACTTGAGGTTTTAATCCTAATAGCAATAATGCTCCTCCGAATAAAAAACCGTTATTTGTTTGTATAGCGACAGAACCAATTACTGCTCCAACCGTTACCAGGCCATCAATCTGTCCAAACGTAATAACTATCAGTGAAGGCAAATTCAAAAGCAGTAACCATTTATTCGCATTGGTAATACGGCTGGACACATATAAACAAACTACGTTGAGTAACGCCAAAATTGCTCCTGCAATTTGATTTGGTAAAAATGATAGCGGAATAAAAAGAAACAAAATATATGAAGGGTTTGCTACCAATGGTGCTGTTGCATAATTATCTAAAGTTGCAGGTAAATAAAACCGTTCCCAATCAGTTGCACCTCTGAGGTAAACAAAACCAATAAGACAAAACGCAGTTGTCCACCACAATATATCATTTACTTGACTATTATTAATTTTATTCAACATGATTTCTCGAAAACTAGATGTTCCAACGGCACGGTGGCTAAACCGAGAGCATTCTGAGTGAATCTCCACGGCCACAGGCCGGGGCATTCTGTAAATTCCAATAAATACTAGAACGGGAGCTATTTATTATGCAGAAGCCAAAGCTTCGCTCTACGGCACTGGCGATGGCGTAGCAGTCGGGGTTGGCGTCTCGGTTGGCGTCTCGGTGGGGGTCGCGGTGTCGGTTGGGGTGGGGGGGATTAACGTCTCGGTAGGAGTGGGTGTGCTAGTGGGCGTGTTGGTCGGCGTCTCGG
>QMOK01000180.1 GCA_003648195.1 Chloroflexota bacterium
ACAAACCTTGAAACTAGCTCAAACAGCCATAGACCCGGATGATCTGAACGGAGCTAGGCGTGTAGTCTCATTTTTACGGGAGTTAGATCAGGATACCTGGGATCAGGTAGTAGAAGACGCTCAGAGCTACAATCGCTATCAGGCTGGGCGATTATTAGCTGATCCAGGTTTGAGACCAGACAAAGTAGAACGCGCAATGACTATTAGCCGCTGTTTGTACGGCCTTCCCTGGTGGCTCAGGGAGGCTCATTATTGGCGGGTTCTCCGGGGGAGGAAAAAGGCTGGAAGGCCAAAAGGGAAAGCTACAACTGGGGTAGAAAAATGGAGAGAGTAATATTGAGACACCCTTCCGAGACTCTTCCGAAACCCTTCCTGGAGAATTTCCATATTCCTATAAGCAAATAATCTATTCATACAAAACTGTATTTTCTACAAACAGACGCCTTAAATCAAAGCAATACTCCAGAAACTATTCCGAATCCCTTCCTAAACTCTTCCATGCTGTTTTTACAATCAATTTCCATTTATTAATCTGTTGGTAATCTTGACAATCGCTTTACACCACAAACAGCCAACTCTTCTAAAGTACACCTACACAAGCGGCCATTGTGGGGTAAAAAAAAGAATTTTATGAAAATAACACCTACAGCTTCAGACCTCTTCCGAAACTATTCCGAAACCTTTCCGCTAAGCGTTCCGCAACCCTTCCGAAACCCTTCCGCGCTGTTTTTTTGCCTAATTTCCGATACTGTTCCTTAACCATTCCTAGACCCTTCCGAGACTCTTCCGTTGGTAGTTTTGACAACTACTCAGGAAACGTACTACCCCCCTTCGGGGGGTATGACTCTATTCCCCAGCATGTCTTATCACCTATTCATCACTCTACTATATTCAAAATATCGTTCCTACAACAAGATTGCTAAATATTTTGCTAGCAAGTGTTTCAAAGCTTATTATTTACCAAAGGAGATTTTTTTATGTTAGATTTATCGCAAGATTCATATAATGAAAGCACAGGTGGACCCAGCCCCAATTATCCACCTATGACTATTCAAGAAATAAAGCAAAAAGCCTATGTTCTATTTGCCAATCAATTAGCACCCAGTCTTCAAAAGGCACTCAACTACCTCGCTGTTGCAGGGGTGTTGACAGCAGATCAGTTAGGCTACACAGTCAAAACATATCGCAATCACAGCGATACCCGTGTTGCTGATCGCTTACCATGGGATATTCCAGATATTGTCAAGAAATTTGAACAGTACGGCTTACCTATCCCAAATGACATTGATTCTATTACGCTATACGCACTTGGGCCTGTAGGAGCGGAAATGGCGCGAATGCGTTTTGAGATCGAACCTCCCACTGGCTATGTAGCATATACACTTGATCGCATCATGCACGATGTGGTTGTAAATGAGTTGGTATTAAAAATTGGCAGACTGGCAAAAGCTCATGGATGGATACCCTTTTGGTTAGGCGAACACGAAGCAGCGATTTATCAAGATAATCGGCAAATCCTAAAACCAGATGCTTTGATACGTCTTAGAAAAGACAACCAAGAAAAACTTGTTCTAATTGAATACCACAATGAAGATAAAAGTACCCGCGCAGCAGATAAGGTGCGAAGATATGAGCAAGCACACAGCAGCAATCTATGGCAGGAGGCTTGGGGTACAAATGAATTTCCTTCTATTTTGGCTGTGTTCCGCAAACCCATAGTTGGTTCTGGTTATGAAGAAGGACTAAAAGACCGTCAAAAGATTCACTGCTCTTACTACGGTCGCCTACTAGACTCGGCGTTGACCAATACTGATGCAGTTTGGCTAAACATTGGCACCGGAGAAAAAGAGCAAGTTTTCCCTTGGAAAAAAGATTAGAGAACGTCTGCTTGCAAAAGGCTTCAACATGCGTACCCTAATAATTGTCGAATCGCCTCATAAAGCCCGCTCAGTGACTCAATACGCACGCACTCTCTTTCCAGGAAAAACAGTAGTGCGCTCTTGTCTGGGGCATCTCCGAGACCTTCCCCCTGGAAAGCTGGGCGTTGTTGTAGAGGAAAACTTTCGTCCACTGTACGAAACTCGACGAGGAAGGAAGAAAACTGTCTCTTACTTGCGCCAAGAAATAATGAAAGCGGATAGGGTAATCCTATCTACCGATCCCGATCGTGAGGGCGAGGCCGTGGCCTGGCACATAACCAAGATTTTTGAAACGGAGCTAAAGGGCAAGCGGTTAGAGCGAGCGCCTTTCAACGCCGTCACGCGGGACGCCGTAAGAGAAGCCCTTCTCAATCCACGCCCGCTAGATACAAAATGGGTCAAGGCTGCCATCGCTCGCAGGGTCATGGATCGGCTAGTTGGCTACACCATATCTCCACGCCTCTGGGCCGCCGTCAAAGGTAAAAATCTTAGCGCGGGGAGGGTGCAAACCGTGGCCCTGCGCCTACTGATCAAAGCTGTTGATCGGGCCAATGCCAAGCCCGAATCCTGGACTGTAGAGGTAGAAATATGACAACAGCTATCTCTCAGGAATTTACCAGCAACCGGGCCGCACACGCCGCTGCCTCTAATCTGGCTAATATATTGGTGGTCAAGAAACGCAAGGAAATCATAGTTGAAGAAGCTCCGCCGCCACCCTACACTACCGCCGAACTCTTGCGAGATGCAAGCCATCGGTGGGGTTGGCCGGTTGAGCAAGTGATGAAAACGGCTCAGGCTTTATTTGAAGGCGGATGGATCACCTACCCTCGCACAGACTCAACCCGCCTGTCTCCCCAAGCCAGAGACTCGCTGAGGAATACGGTCTTGGTCACATACGGGCCTAGTGCACTTCCCGACAATCAATCTGCTGTAGAAAATCTTCTCCAAGGAAACGGGAGAGGATTTTCTGCTTCAGCAAGAACAGTGGGAGAAAATATTCTCCAAAAGATGACAGGGAAAGGCAAGAACCCTCTGGGAAAACTTTCCCCCACAGGCGACACCGAAAATACCAACATTGAGGACGCACACGAAGCCATCCGACCTACCGACCCATCTCGCCAGGCCGAAGAGCTAGAAGGCAAAAACCATCATCGCCAGCTATATAACCTAATCCGCGAACGCAGTTTAGCTAGCCAGATGAAAGCGGCTAAATATAAGCTCATCACAGTCGAACTGGAGAGCGCATGAGCAAGCAACGCATAATCTCACAGGAAAAGATCATCATCGAAGCTGGATACAGTCAAGCATACCAACTCTCTATTGATGACAAACCATTGCCAGTAGAAGCGTCTCAATCACGCCTCAGCAAGCTAAAAAGAGGACAGCGCATCAAACCTCGACGGGTAGTAGTGCAGCGCAAAGCTCCCCCAAAAGGGATTAGGGAAGGCGACTTGATCCGTTTACTCCAAGAGAACGGCGTAGGGAGACCATCTACCTATGCCCAAGTCATATCAGGTTTAGTAAGCCGTCATTACGCACAAAGGAGCGGTAACGGGGAGCTAATCCCAACAGTCCGAGGGCGAGAAGTATGCAAGTTTTTAGTTACCGCCTATCCACACATCTTTACACCGACTTTCACAGCCCGCATGGAACGCGAACTGGACGCCATCGCTACCGGGAAAGCGAACTACCTAGAAACCATTAAAACCGTTTGGAATGAACTACACAAGGAGCCAAAAACAACATGAGTATCTTCAAAATAATCATCATCCTAATATTTGTAGGCCTGCTATTCAGCCGCAAATTGCGCAAAGCCGCTGGCACTATGTTACTAGGCTTGATATTACTTTTCTACGGCAAGGCAATCATAGGGGGCGTGCTATGGCTTGCCCAATGGCTGGCTAGTTTAGCAGGCGGCGGCCATGCCTAGTGGAAAAACTCACGCTTCAGTTACCGCCCTAGCCGCAGTTGTTACTCCTATCCTGCTTAATCCTGCATCCCCAGAAGGGCTAATTAGCGGATGCCTTCTTGGACTAATTATCACACCTGATCTGGATGTTGAGAACAAGACTCGCGCTCATGGCACAGTAGCAAAAATAGGTAGGGAGATTGGCGGAAAAAACGGAAAAATCGTGGGAGAGGTATTTTCCTCTCTTTGGTACGTGTTCTGGTGGCCGTATGGAAAGCTATTACCCCATCGGGCATACTGGAGTCACGCGCCAGTAATCGGCACACTGGGACGCCTATTATATGCTCCCACCTTATTCACTCTAATTTGGTTAGCCTTGTCATACCTAATAACAGACATCTCGCCCCCGCCAGTTGCAGTTAATATTTGGGCATGGATAGAATTACATCTGGATAATGGCATTCAATGGAGTGAGATACGCGGAATGTTTATCTCAATCTGGGCATGGTTTATTTCGTTGCTAACAGGGAAAGCATCTCTGCCTTTTATCTCTTCCAATCAATTTCTAAGAGATGGTCTTTGGGGACTGATCATCGTTGATACCTTGCACGCTGTACTCGATCTTGTTGTCAGTGCTGCAAAACGCACTCTAAGAAGAAAGTCTAACAAACAACCCGTGTGACAAACTACCGCAATCGAGGAGCTGCTCTTGTCACAAATAATATGTGACAATAATTTTATGGCCGTGCTAACGTGTGTCACAACCAACTAATACAAAAGAGGTTCTTATGCCACAAACACTTCAAACAATACTTTTAGACGCCATACAATCAACTCTTCAAAACCCACGCAGTGATTTGGAAGAGGATGATGCCCTGCGCGGCCTAGCCGCCAGTCTAGGGGATGAAGAAAATACAGGCATGGTATCTCCTCCCCTGGTAGAGCATCTTGGCGATGGGAATTATAGGATTTTGGCCGGGGAACGACGTATCCAAGCCGCCCGTCTAGCAGGATGGCAAAAAATGGACTGCATTGTGCGTCCTGAGTTACCGCCTGAAGAAGCACACCGAATACGATTGGTAGAAAACCTGCACCGCCAGGACCTACATCCGCTTGATCGCGCAGCCGCTCTCAAGATTGCGTGGTTTTTTGCTAATGCCAAGGAGATGGGCATTGAACAAGAAGCACGTAAAATTTTAGGTCAAGAACAAACTCCTCAGACAACCCTCGAAGAACTCTCTACCTTGCTAAGTGAGCATGATTTTGCACCCACGCACCCTGCTGTAGTCTGGGATGATGTCTTAAACCGTCTTGGTATAGACCTCACTCCAGCCCGACGTAAAAAGCTGCTTCAGATACTTGCCATAGCCCCTGAAGTCCAAGAGAGAGCGCGAGAAGCCAATATCACTGAAGCAGCCTTGCGCTCTTTAGGGCAGCTTGAACCTGATGGGCAGGGGCGCGTTATGGAGGAAATTGAAGACGATCCAAGCATGGCCCGCAATGTACGCCGCATATCTCATGCAGTCAGGGCGCATGGTTACGAACTAGAAGATGCCATCTCGGAGGCCAAAGGCGAATTAGTTATTGACGATGAGATAGCAGGGATGGACAGCCATCAATACGCTCCTGATGAGGGAGACGAC
>QMOK01000181.1 GCA_003648195.1 Chloroflexota bacterium
CAAATGCCAAAGGCAGGAATTTGGGGGGAAGTCGCTCTCCTCCCCTAAATTCGACCGTTTTTTGTCGCATTTGGGGGAGGCAGGGTGGGGGCAGAACTTTCCAACAACCTTTGAGTGCTCCCGTTCAAAGTGCGTTGCACCTGGCAGTTGGAGGAGTTCGTTACTTTGGGTGCTTAAAACCCTATTGGCAAACAACAACAGAAGTGCATTGCATTTGGAAAACGCGTTGCACTTCTGTTTGAGAAATTTTCAGTCAATTTGTGAGGCAGCGCACTATTACCTCATTATCCATTCACTTCATCCGCTTCCCCTTTAGCTATCTCTTGCAATTGCTGGCGCAGAGCGGCAATTTTTGTTTTTGTCTCGTCAATCTTGTCAAAAATTCCTGTGTGATTTTCAAGTCCCTCTTTAATGAGAAATTTTGCCCCTTCACGGCGATTTTCGACAATACCAGCGTCTACTAAAGCATCAAGCTGCGAGCGGATGTCATCATCCATATTAACTATCATAAAATCGGGCAAATTTTGGATAGAAGAGCTGATAGCTTTTCCCATCGTCTCAACAAATTTCACGCCCTCTGCGACAATTGCGTTTAATGTAGGATATTCAGGTTGGGCTGTAGCTGTTTGTTCCTTATTCATGGCTATACCTCTCATTTTTACTAAAGTGTGAACTATTGAACCGTCAAGCATATTTTTGATGTGTCTATTTTAGGCGCAGGCGGACTCACATTCGTTGCTACAACCCATCATTGGCTCATATATAAATATTGTGCAAAGCGACATGAATGTCGTGCTAGGAAAACGTAACGCGATATTTATATCGCCTTTCCATTTCGCGAGTAACAGGTCACTATTCCTCTGTATTCAAATTAACATCTTGGCGCAATTGCTCACGCAAGGCCGAAATTTGGTCAGTGATAGACTTGATGTGGTCAAATAACTCTTGGTTGGCAATAACGCCTTCATTAATCAAGAATGCCGCGCTTTCTGACCGGCTTTTCGTTACCTCGGCCTCTACCAGCATATCTAAATGCTCTAGCGCCTCATCGTTGACACGAACCATCACCACGTTGCCGCGTCCCTGCAAAGCTTCACCCAGGGTCTGGCCGAATGATTCCATCTGTCTCCATGCGTCTCGAAGGGAAGGTGAACTTCCTTTCTTTGCCTCTTTCTGAGAGGTTTCCTTTGCCGATGTTGTTTCAACTTCTTCCTTTGGGGTTTCTGTTTTTTTGTCTTCGCTCATTTTTTGATGCCTCCTAGTCCGTGTATTATCGTTTAGTACTTCTGTGTAACGCCCTTACACGTAATAGTATATAGGGCTTTCTTGATTCTGTCAAGGAGATTGCTAATAATATGCACGCTGAAATGTTTTGTAAAATTGATATACCATTCTTTTACACTGCTCTTACACATGGTGTTAAACTCATTCGGCGGCTTATAAGTCATCAGTTCAATTCTTGGGTATAATATCCTTGACACAACACTACCGGCAAAATACAAAAAAATTCACGCTCGCCTGAAAGTTTTTTCACTAAGCAAAAGGTCACAATATGCCCGTTCAACAAATGAACCTCTTTAAATCACCAAAACCTCAAACCTGGACAGTCTCTGAAGTCAACTCCTACGTTAGAGACCTATTAGAGAGCGACCACAACTTGCAAGACCTATGGATTCAAGGAGAAATTTCCAACCTCTCGCGACCCCGCTCTGGGCACATTTACTTCACGCTCAAAGATGCTCAATCTTCCATAAAATGCGTAATGTGGAAAAACATCGCCGCTCGGCAAGAGATTCCTATTCGCGAAGGAGACGCGGTTGAAGCGCATGGCAACCTCAGCGTTTACGAGCGCAGCGGCCAATATCAACTTTACGTTGATTTCCTTCGCCCCAGAGGCGAGGGAAAGTTATCCCGCGAATTCTTACGCCTCAAAGCGCAACTTGAAAAAGAAGGTCTCTTTGCCCCAGAGATGAAAAAAGCAATCCCCCTCTGGCCCACGCGGATAGGGATAGTCACTTCCCCGACAGGCGCGGCCCTGCAAGACATGCTCAATACCATCCAGCGGCGTTACCCCTTGGTAGAAGTGATTCTGGCCTCGGCCTCTGTGCAAGGAACCGCGGCCCCGTCTCAAATCGTAAACGGGATTCAACTCCTCAACCGCGAAGCCAATGTAGACGTGATCCTTGTAGGGCGTGGTGGCGGCTCCATAGAAGATTTATGGGCTTTCAACGACGAAAGCGTAGCCCGCGCCATTTTCGCCTCTCGCATCCCTGTTATTAGCGGCGTAGGCCATGAAACAGATTTCACCATAGCCGATTTTGTGGCCGATTTGCGTGCCCCCACTCCCACGGCGGCGGCAGAGCTAGCCGTCCCCGACCAAGAGGAACTGCGAGGAACAACACAAAAATTTAACGCTCGCCTAGCGCGGATTATGCGGACCACGCTCGTAGAACAACGCTGGAATTTGGAAAATATAACATCCCGATTAAGGCGAGTGTCCCCAGCGGTGGCGGTACGGACAGGGCGGCAGCGGCTTGACGAGTTGCAGAATCGCTTGGAACGCGGCGAAAACCTAACCCTCTGGCAAAAACGCGCCGAGTTAGACAATCTAACAGGTCGCTTGAACGCGTTGAATCCAGCCGCCATTTTAAAGAGAGGATACGCCATTCTCACGCGGGAAGATGGCACCTGCGTTCGGCAAGTGGCACAAGTAATGGGTGGGAATCGTTTGAATGTGCGCGTCACGGATGGGGATTTTGGCGTAATCGTAGAGGATTAGTGTGCGCTTGGACAATTCCCCATAAAGAGTATAAGGAAGGTGATATTTGAAATCCTCTAAATTTTTGCTCACATTGTTTTTCACGCTAGTTTTTTCCTTGAGCGCGTGTTCAGAAGCGACATCTACAGATGATACGCAAACGGCTATCGCTAAAACAATGAGCGCGTTAGACCAGCAAACGCCTACCGCGCCCCAACCTGCGCCCGAAGAAGAACATCCCACGCTTTATCCAACTTATACACCCCTCCCAACCTACACGCCTTATCCAACATATACACCTTATCCTACGGCGGCAGAGGTGGAAATTATTCCCCTGCCAACAGTTGTTCCCAGTACCCCCGTGGTTGGCGAGGGCATAGGAAGTGTTACAGCTTGTGGAGAATACTTCTCTATTGAAGTTTTACTGGTTCCTAACGAAGCCAAAAGCATTCAAACGACAATAGAAACGCACATATACGAAGAAATTGCGACCGGTGAATTTGTGATTGTGAAGTTTGAACTGGTGAATGAGTCAGGTGAAACCTGGGATAAGTTGTTTACCGATGACTTTTACCTTATTGCTCAAGTGGACGGCGAAACGCAAAAGTACAGGGCAGAGTTTGACGCTACCAATTACTATACTAGAAACTACGCTTACCTTAATTATTTTAATGTCTTCTATGATGAAGCCCAGCCCGCCATTCCTTTTAAATCTGTTGTAGTCTTTGATGTGAGTCCTTTTGGCACAGATAGGGTATTTGTGTTTCAGCCCAAGTTCCCCAGCACACGAGATATAGCTTGTATAGTTCACATTCCATTGGAGTAAAAAAATATGAAAAGAGCCGTCAGTGTCAGCTTGGGAAGTCCCAAGCGCGATAAAAAAGTTGTCGTTAATCTTAAGGGAGAGCGGATAAGTGTTGAGCGTATTGGCACGGGGGGCGATATAGCGGAGGCCAAGCGTTTGTTCACCGAACTAGATGGTGAGGTAGACGCCTTTGGCGTTGGCGGCGTTGATATTTACCTCCGCCTGGACGAGAGAGAATATCCCTTGCGGGCTGCCCTAAAGTTGGTCGAGGGCGTGAAGCAGACCCCCGTGGTGGATGGCCGGGGATTGAAGCATACATTAGAGCGCCGCGTTTTCGAGCTAGCCAAAGCGGATATGATTGAGGTATTAGGCGAGATGCCGCATTTTAGGCAAGCCTTTGTGCCCGTAGCCGTGGATAGGGTCGGTTTAGCTCAAGCGGTTGTTGAAGTTGCCGATGATGTCATTTTTGGCGATTTGATGATTGCTTTGGGGGTTCCCATTCCCGTGCGGGGAATAAAGAATTATAAGCTGGTGGCGCGAATGATGCTGCCGTTTGTGAGCCATTTTCCAATGAGTATGCTCTATTATGGCAGCGGCGGCTCCGAGCATGAACCTAAATACCAGAAATATTGGGAAGAATCTGATCTTCTGGCGGGGGACTTTTTGTTCATGCGTAAATACCTCCCCGCCGATTTGAGCGGCAAGACGGTTGTTACCAATACTACTACCACTGAAAATATTGAACTGTTGCGCGAGCGCGGTGCACGCATGGTTATTACCACTACTCCCCGATATGAAGGACGTTCGTTTGGCACTAACATGATGGAAGCCGCCCTGACAGCCTACGCCGGCAAAGGGCGTCCCCTTAGCGATGAGGAACTGAACGCGCTAATTGACGACCTAGAACTGCGTCCAAGTGTGCAAGCGTTGAACAAGGCGCGGGGTAAGAGGTAGAAGATTTTATTACTTATCACGCAATACTTTCCACTCGTTACCCCCATTACCTGCTCCCTGCCCAAAAAATCAAACATTCCTCTAACACAGCATTTACAGCATTCTTATATCGCTTAGATAAAATTAAGCCATATATGGAGGTGCAAAAATGAATCTAGATAAATATACTACAAAATCACAGCAATCAATTTTAGACGCCCAGCGTTTGGCGCAAGAATTTAATCACCAAACAGTTGAGCCAATTCATTTATTACTGGCTCTTTTGCAGCAAGATGAAGGCGTGGTTCCAGCCATTGTCACCAAAGTGGCGGGCAGTGTGAGCGCGTTGCGGGACGATGTGCAGAATGATTTAAACAAACGATCTAAGGTTTATGGCGCGAATGTGCAGGTAGGATTGGCGCGTCAAACCAGTGACGTTTTGGCAGCCAGCGAACGATACGCCAAAGGCATGAAAGACGAATATGTCTCAACCGAGCATATTTTGTTAGCCTTGCTAGAAAGCGCAGAAAGAGCGCGGTTAGCGCAATATGGCCTGACTAAAGACGCAGTTCTAAAAGCCATGGCAGAGGTGCGCGGCTCGCAACAAGTAACTTCCCAAACTCCCGAAGACACTTACCAAGTCTTAAGCAAATATGGCCGAGATTTAACAGACGCGGCGCGGCGTGGCAAACTAGACCCCGTCATTGGACGCGATCAAGAAATGCGGCGATTAGTACAAATTTTGTCGCGGCGCACCAAAAACAACCCCGCGCTAATAGGCGAACCCGGCGTTGGTAAAACAGCTATTGTAGAAGGCCTCGCCCAGCGGATTGTGAACGGCGATGTTCCCAGTGGCCTGAAACGCAAACGCCTCATAGAGCTAGATATGGGCGCTTTAGTCGCCGGAGCCAAATTCCGAGGCGAATTTGAAGAACGCCTCAAA
>QMOK01000182.1 GCA_003648195.1 Chloroflexota bacterium
CAAGTAAGTTCTCACTGAGTTCAACTATAGCATAGGTAAGACCTAAAAGAGCAATTCCAAAAGTGATTGATTTGATAGGCCAATAATGAAGGCCGGCAGCCAACTCCCCGACCAAGAAGAAAACAATTATAGCTTCCTTAAAAGCCCATTTCCCTTGTGCGCGAAGATAAATAATGCGAAGAAGAACCAAGCCTGCCGCAAAACTCAAGGCTGGCACACGGAAAAACAAACGGACTTCCGCCGCATGAAGAGCAACTGCCAGAATCAAGAAAAGGGAGAGAGAAATAGCTGTAATACCAATAGAAGCGGGAATATAGTACGGATTGTCATGCGCCAAAACAATATACTCAGCAACAAGTACCAACATCAAGACAATGCCACTCGCGCTAGCCACAATCCACCATTGACCTCCAAATGGAAGTTGTTCAATGGACAACCATAAAACCAAAGCGGTGAGACTAGGCAAGAGCCAATGCTGAACAATGATTTGATTTTTTTCTAAATGGGGATGGTCATGTAACAGCCAAACTGCTCCAGTTGCAGTTAGCCCTGTTATTAAAATGGCAATGATAGTTGAAAAGTCTAATATAATAGGGATGTATACTCCAAGCACCTGAATCTCAATTTGCCAGGGCGGAAGGCTGACAAAATGGGGCAGAGTATAGGCAAGGATAATGACAGCGGCCAAGATGCTGACATTATCCAAATTAGGAAGATAATGTTTATTCTCAGGCATGTGTTTCATTGTACCGTGAGTTAGGGCAAGCTGCCAATAAAAGTCGTTGAATATCGCTACGCTTCCTCTACTGTGAAATTTATGCTACACTTTAAGTCTCAAATATAACATGCAAATACAGGAGATTTATGCGCATTGGAATGTTAGTTGACACATACCAACATCTGAGCGGAGTAACTAATCATGTTGGCCTCACCAAACAACACCTAGAAAAACTAGGCCACGAAGTGTTTGTATTCACCTTTGGAAACACTAAAAACTCCAAAGAGAACGAGAATATATTTTATTCTCCGGCACTTCCCTTGGGAAAGAGCGGATACAACTTCAGTATTCGATATACTCAACAATCTAAAAACCTGCTCCAAACCATGGATGTGTTGCATCTACACCATCCTTTCCTAAGCGGACAATTAGCCCTTCTCTATTCCAAACGAAAAGAAACTCCTCTCATATTTACCAGCCACACCCGATACGACATTTACACTCAGGCGCACCTTCCTTTTCTTCCCGATGGAACCGGCGAAAAAATATCGAAAGCCTATTTTTCTTCATTCTCCCAAAAAATGAACTTAATCATTGCTCCCTCTCTAGGCGCGAAACGATTTTTAGAACACATCGGCGTTCCATCCCATATCATCAAACATATCCCCAATGGGATTGATTTAACTCCTTTCATGAATATCAATCAACCTATTCCACGCCATGAACTCGGATTCACAGAAGAGGATGTAGTTTTTGTCTACGCCGGTCGAGTTAGCACAGTGAAAAACCTATCGCTTTTATTGAATGCTTTCTCTGGCATGGCGCAAAATGAACCAAGGGGGAAACTTCTCCTTGTTGGGGATGGCCCGGAGATGAAAGATATAAAAGCTCAAGTGCGCTACATGAAACTTGAAAAAAAAGTCTGTTTTACCGGCCTTGTCCCCTACCAACAGATTCCACGCTACTTGGCATCTGCTAATATATTTGTGACCGCCTCGACCAGTGAAATACACCCCCTTTCTGTGATTGAAGCCCAGGCCGCGGGCTTGCCCGTGCTGGGCATCACCTCGCCTGGGATAGAAGATATTGTGGAACCCGAAGAAACAGGCCTGCTAACCCGCGATAAAGATTTACCAACATTCACAAATAACATGCTTCGTTTGGCAAGGGACGAAGATACACGCCAAAAAATGAGTGTCCAAGCACGAAAACGTTCTCAACGCTACTCTATTGAACGAACAACAAAATTATTACTTAAGGAATATCAAACGGTAATAGCCAAAAACAATCTTTCTTAAGGTAATTCCAGAATTTTTAATCATCCCAAACTTATGCCTCTACGCGAGAAAACATGGTGTTTTTGGGATATTTATTTTCCCGGAACGGCCTAAAAAACATCAGACACAACCTCGCGGAGACCATACCAACATGACCAAAAAACGACAACAACTCGGCCGCTGGGGAGAAACAAAAGCGGCCGAGTATCTAGAAAAACAAGGGTACAAAATTATAGACCGAAATGCTTACACGCAATACGGTGAAATAGACATAGTAGCCCAACAAACCATAAAAAATACTCCATACACCATCTTTGTCGAAGTAAAAACCCGAACTACAACAACCTTCGGCTACCCAGAAGAAGCCATCACCAATCTAAAACGGGAACACATTTTAGCCTCGGCCATGGCCTACTTACAAGAAAACCCTCAACTTAGCGATAATTGGCAAGTAGACGTTATTGCCATTCGCCGGCTGAACACAAAAACCGAACCTGAAATCAGACATTTCGAGAACGTTTTTTCATGACACCCAAACTAAAAAAGAACATCCCCTTAATCGTTATCCTTGGCCCCACCGCAGTAGGAAAAACAGAGCTATCTATTCAACTGGCTGAACGCTGGGGAGGAGAAATCGTCTCGGCAGATTCTCGCCTGTTTTACAAGGGGATGGACATAGGCACAGCAAAACCCACCCCCACCGAACGCGCCCGTGTTCCCCATCACCTTATTGATGTCGCCAATCCAGATGAAGTTTGGAGTTTAGCCCTCTACCTACAAGAAGCACAGAAAATCATTTATGAAATTCATCAGCGGGGAAATTTACCCTTTTTGGTAGGAGGAACAGGCCAATACATTCAAGCTCTTGTGGAAGGGTGGCGAATCCCAAGGGTTGAGCCAGACCCCGCCCTAAGGGAAGTGCTTCGCGCCTGGGCGGAAGAACTTGGCCCAGAGGGATTACGCGCCCGTTTGGCTGTTCTTGACCCGGACGCCGCCGCGGGAATAGACGGGCCTAACATCAGACGCATGATCCGCGCTTTAGAAGTGATTTTACGTTCTGGAGAACTGTTCTCCACGCAAAAAGGGCAAGGGCCCACCCCCTACCATGTCCTGCGCCTGGGGTTAACCCGTCCCCGCCAGGAGTTGTACGAACGCATTGATCTCCGCATCCAAAACATGCTTAAAGATGGTTTCATTGAGGAAGTTAAAGCCCTGCTAGCGAAAGGTTATTCTCCAAAACTTCCGCCTTTATCTGCCATTGGGTATCGGCAAATCATTCATTATCTAAATGAAGTAATCACCCTGGAAGAAGCCGTGCGCCAAATGGAGAGCAGAACCCGTAAATTCGTCCGCCGCCAAGCTAATTGGTTCCAAGCTGACGACCCAAAAATTCACTGGTTTAGGGTTTCTAAGAACACGTTGACCGAAATAGAGCATGAGATTAAAGATTTTTTGGGAAATATTTGATATACTTATAGAACATCCCTGTCCCAATCTCTACCTCTATCCCCAAAAAAGGAGAAAAAATGGAACACAAACCTTGGTTAAAAAGGTACGATGAAGGCGTCCCCAAAACCATAGACTATCCCAAAGTGCCTCTCTTTCACTTCCTAGAAGAATCAGCACGCCGCTACCCCAATCGGCCGTGTACCATTTTTAAGGGAGCTGTAATTTCTTATCAGGAAATGGACTCGCTAACCAACCGCTTGGCAGCCGGATTAGCAGACCTAGGAGTAAAGAAAGGGGATAGGGTTGGCATCTTCATCCCTAATACCCCCCAGTTTTTAATGGCATATTACGCCGTTCTCAAAATTGGCGGGGTTGTTGTAGCTACAAACCCCATGTACAGCGCCCGCGAAATAGAACACCAGGCTAATGACTCTGGCATGAAAATTATGCTTGTGATGAGCAATTTCTATAATCAGGTAAAAAAGGTACAGCCTAACACTAAAATCCGCCAAATAATAGTCACTAACATTAAAGAGACTTTGTCTCCCGTGACGGCTCTTTTGTTCACCTTGTTCAAAGAAAAGAAAAGCGGGTTCAGGGTTACTTTGCAAGATAACGATATTTGGATGCCAGACTTAATAGCCAAATATAAACCAGAAGACCGCCCAGATGTTGAGGTTAGCCCAGACGACAACGCTATTTTCCAATATAGCGGCGGCACTACCGGAACTCCAAAAGCCGCTATTGCCATGCATCGCAACCTGGTTGCCAACACCCTCCAAATTCAGTTCTGGATGCCCAATGCCGTGATGGGAAAAGAAGTAGTGCTAATGGCTATTCCGCTTTATCACGTTTACGGGATGGTAGCGGGAATGAACTTTGCTTTATCGGCTGGAGCATCATTGGTCATGGTTCCTGACGCCCGCGATATTAAAGATGTCGTTGTTAATTTAGAAAAATATAAAGCCACAATTTTCCCCGCTGTGCCTGCTTTGTACAATGCAATTAACTATTTTCCAGATGTTGTGGCAGGCAAGTATGATCTATCTTCCATCAAGGCTTGCATTTCTGGCTCCGCGCCTCTCTTGCGAGAAACCAAAGAAACTTTTGAAGCGTTAACAGGCGGAGTTGTTTTTGAGGGATACGGCCTTTCAGAAGCCCCTACCGCCAGTCACTGCAACCCTCTTTCGGGAGAGAATAGAACAGGCTCAATCGGCTTGCCACTCCCTGACGTGGACGCTCGCATAGTTGACTTAGATGATGAAGAAACAGTGCTTCCCGTGGGCGAAATCGGAGAAATAGTACTCAAAGGCCCGCAAGTCTTCAAAGGCTATCACAATATGCCCACCGAAACACGGAACGCCCTGCGTGATGGCTGGCTCTACACCGGAGACATTGCCCGCATGGACGAAGATGGGTATTTCTACATCGTTGACCGCAAAAAAGAGGTTATCAAACCTGGCGGATTCCAAGTTTGGCCCCGAGAAATAGAAGAGATACTACAAGAACATCCTGCCCTAGTAGAAGTAGGGGTAGCTGGGGTGGCTGACCCCTATCGAGGAGAAACCGTGAAAGCGTGGGTGGTGGTAGAACCGGGCAAGAAGGTAGAAAAAGAAGAATTGCGTGAGTGGTGCAAAGAACGTATGGCTAAGTATAAGGTTCCCACTCAAATTGAGTTCCGAGACGAGCTTCCCAAAACCCATGTGGGAAAACTCCTCCGGCGCGAATTAGTTCGTCAGCACAAAGAAGAGCAAGAAGGCTAATGTAGAGTTAAGCTAAAACTCATAGAAGTTGAAGTATCAAAAAAGGCTCAGATTGAATACGCTCTGAGCCTTTTTGCTTACTTATTTTGTAACCGTTCACTCCCCTCTAATAAAAAAGCGTTGATGTGTCACTCTGAGAGAACGTGTCTTAGCGGAGCTAAGATTAGTGAACGAAGAGTCTCCCTCTCGTAAACATAGGAGATTCTTCGGGAAAAACGCCCTCAGAATA
>QMOK01000183.1 GCA_003648195.1 Chloroflexota bacterium
GAAATAGGGATTACCCTCGGCTTTGCTGAGAATAAGGTTGTGAGTCTCCTCCGGCAAAACTCCCGGCCCAATCATCCGGGCAATGAATTTTTCACTATGCACCTCATCCAAAGGTGGCAGCGTGATAGAGGTCAGGCGGTGGGGATACTCGGTCTCGACAAAATGGCTAAACTCCCACACCGGAGACGCGCGATCGGGGCGGAAGACAAGCAGCCAAAGGATTGATTCCTGATCGCAGAGGGGCAGGCAATATTTTAGCAAATCCAAAGAAGACCTATCGGCCCACTGCATATCGCCAAAATCCAGCACCACAGGACCGCGCCGGGCCATAGCTTGCAACCAACTCCGCACAGCCTGAAAAAAACGTTGGCGAGGCTCTTCAGCGTTTAAATACTCCCCACTCTGCGAAAACGCCTCTTCAATGATGGCTGGGAAATCTACCAATATCTGATCAACATCAACCGGCTGATGTCTCCACAAGGCCTTAGTTTGGTGTTGAAGATGCTCGCCTATCTCTTCATCTGGCTGTTCAGGCAACATCCCCAACCAACTGCGAATCAAATCAATCCACATTGAATAAGGCCAAGACTGATAATAAGACCGGCAACGGCCATGAAGCCAAGTAACAGACGCAGACGGCGTAAGGTCGTCTTTGTTTGTCGTTGCCAACAGCGCGTCACGGCGGATTAAATCTTGACGTACTTGAGCTACCAAAAAGGATTTTCCCATCCCTCTCTCGCCCGATAGCAACAGCACCCCGCCCCGTTCGTCTTGTAAATCGTCAATGCTGCCTCTAAGAGCTTTGAATTCCTCAACACGCCCTATCATGGGTGTTGGGTCAAAGGTTTGCAAACGCTGTAATTGCTCAAATTCGGCTCTGGGCCTTAGGGGACGGTAAACCACTACGGGGTTACTAATGCCCTTAACGTTAATCTCGCCCAATGGCTCCCATTCAAATTGCATTTCCACCAAGCGGTAGGTGTTTTGGCTAACCAGCACTGTACCCGGTTCAGCGGCACTCTCCATTCGCGCGGCAACGGCAATGGCGCCGCCCATAGCCGTATCCTCGCTATGTTGGCTGCGGTCACCAATATTAGCGGCAATTACCTCCCCCGTGTTAACGCCCACGCGCAGCAACAAATCTATGCCCTCCCGTTCGGCCAAATCGGCGGCGTAGGCTTTGAATGAGCGTTGCATAGAAAGAGCGGCTAACAACGCCCGTTCTGGGTCGTCTTCGTGGGCCGATTTCACGCCAAAGAGCGCAACCAACCCATCCCCCCTAAACTGATCCACCTCACCGCCAAAGCGAGTCACCTCCGCGGCCAAAATCTGCAAAACGCGGTTCATAACCTCTACCCAAGCCTCGGTGCCAATTTGCTCCATGAGGTCTGTGGAGCCTTTCACGTCTGCAATGATGATGGTAGCGGGCCGGCGTTCACCGATTATGGTAGGGGTTGTTGGCTGGGCGGATGGCGAGGGGGATGGCATTTGGCTGGGGGGATGAATCGCCTCCCCCACGGGAGTTTTTTCCCCAGGCGTGGGGGTTGAGTCTGTAACCTCGCGGGAGGACTGCTCCAGGCGTGATCCACCCTCAAACGCTAATCCGCAATGGCCGCAAAACCGATAATCTAGCGGTGATGTTAAACCGCAATGGGGACACATCCGTGTTAGACGTGTCCCGCACATACCACAATATTTCATTTCGGGATGGCTCTCGAAGCCACAATTAGGACATTGGGTCATAGAAATGTGAAACGTAAAGAGTGAGGAGTAAGGAGTGAGATCACGTTTTACGTTTTACTCTTCACGTTTTAAAAGTTATAAAGAAACTTTCACGCGCTCGGAATAACCACTTCTCGGCCAGTTTCTTGGCTCTTGTATAAGGCGTCTAAAATTAGGGCGACATTCAAAGATTGTTCAGCGGGGACAGGTGATGGCGCGCCTTCGGCCACGGCGCGGGCAAATTCCACGCATTCACGGTGGTGCGGTTTGAGGCTGTCTTCAGTGAGTTTTAAGGCACGGTCATAATGCTGTTTGAGGTTGTTATTGCTTTCTGAAATTACGCAGCTAGGCCACTGACAGCCGCCTTTGGTTCCATAGAGCCAAGTTTGAACGTCATCTTTTTCAGAGCCATGGTGAAGCAGCCAACTCACTTCAATAATTAGGCTGGCGCCGTTGTCGAAGCGCACAAAGGCCGTTGAGAATTCATCAACGTCAAAGCCTTGGGGAATGTCTCCGCCCCATTTGCTAAACGCGCCTTCTTGAACGGCTAACTCTGTCCGCGCTACTCCAGAAACGCCCACGGGGGTTGGGTTTCCCATCAGCCATAGAGCCAGGTCAATGACGTGAACGCCCAAATCTAGGCCCACACCGGCGTAGGCCTGCTCTTTGTAAATGAACGTTGGCCGAATGGGAGCGCCCGAACGGCGCAGCCACCAGGCTCGGGCGTGGTAGATGTTTCCTAACGCGCCGGCGTCAATCTCTGCTTTGAGGGCTTTAGCTGTCCCCGAAAAGCGAAAATGTTGGGCCGTCATAAGCATTTTCCCAGAACGGTCGCGGGCGGCTATCATTTTGCGAATGCCCTCGGCGGTGGGTGCGAGGGGTTTTTCGCACATGACGTTTTTTCCGGCGTCCAGCGCGGCTACTGTCATTTGGGTGTGGTAATTATTAGGGGTACAAATATCAACAATATCAATGTCGGGGTCGTTGATGATAGCGTTGACGTCTGTCGTTAGGTTTTTAATGCCATATTCGCTTGACCAATGGTCAAACCTATCTGGGTTGGTGTCGCAGCCAGCTGCCAATTCCGCGTGTTCTGAAATTTGCCATCCCTTGGCTTTGAGGTTGGCGACACCGCCCAAACCAATGATACCTACTTTCAATTTCTTTGTCACAATAAATTCCTTTCCTGTTTTTGGGTAATATCGTAAAGTTTTTTTTTGCACACGAACGAATACAGACAAACGCGGGGAAAACTTTAATCTTTTACTAGCTGCCCAACAGTTTTAATTTGGACACAGATTGACGCTGATTTTCACGGATTCTTTTTTGTTTTTTACAGAAAAATCCGCGTTTTCCGTGTTTATCCGTGTCCGAAAAAAGCCTTTCAGCTTAAGTGTTGGGTAACTAGATCTTTTATTTTTTCTATAGGCTTAAAATCTTTTTTCTGTGTCAATCCGTGTCCAAAAGTATTTGACTCATCTGTAAAAAATGTGCAAGGGCGACATAAATATCGCGCTACGTTCTGTAATGCAAGATTTATCTTGCCCTTTTGCACAAATGCTACACAAAAGCCAAGTATTTTTAAGTTGCAGTGTCAGTTTAGCTTCCTTTTTATTTTAGGCTTTCTTCTGGGTGTTCAATTTCTATTTGATCTCCGCTGATTTCAAAAGATTCTAGCGGAGTCGGGAAATGACCAAAGTTCACACCTGGCCCGCCTGCGGGAGCCGCCCAGTAGATAGCATTTTCTATAACTTTGAGAATCTCTGGCTGATGGAAGATAGGGTAAGTCTCATGGCCGGGGCGGAAGTAAAATATCTTTCCCCGCCCGCGGAAAAAGCAATTTCCGCTCCGAAAGACCTCTCCGCCCTGGAACCAGCTCACAAAAACTTGCTCATCGGGTTGCGGAATGTCAAAATGTTCACCGTACATCTCTGCGTTTGGAATCTCAATGTAGTCGCCAATTCCACGGGCAATAGGGTGTCCAGGGTTAACGACCCAAAGCCGTTCTTTCTCGCCCATTTCGCGCCATTTTAAATTGCAAGTGGTTCCCATTAATTTTACGAAAATCTTCGAGAAGTGCGCTGAGTGAAGAGCTATTAATCCCATTCCCTCGGCTACAATTCGTTGATGTACTTTTTCAACAACTTCATCTGCCACTTTAGCGTGGGCCATGTGCCCCCACCAAAGCAAAACATCGGTGTTAGCCAACACTTCATCTGTTAGACCGTGTTCGGGTTGGTCTAAGGTAGCAGTTTGCACTTCAAATCCCTGCGCCCGAAGATGCTCGGCAATAGTGCCGTGCATGCCGTTGGGATATATTTTGGCAATCTCGGCATGACGGCGTTCGTGAATAAATTCGTTCCAAATTGTGATACGGGGTAAATTACTCATGTTGTTTTCCTTTTCTGAAATTTAATCCATCTCTATGAACTGTAATTCTCTAAATGAGGAAATATCAAGACTCGCGATTCATCGCTTTTCATTCGGCGTCTTTCTTTACTCGCGACAACCTTTTGGTAGAAATTGGCTCCACGCGATTAAATGACCGCGTCCAAATATACCCACAAAAATCACATTTATAATGGTCGGTGACTTTTGTTTTTTTCACTCTGACTGAGTTATACCTTTTATGATCTACGTAATTAGACAGCATCTCTTCTTCTGTCTCTATGATGGTTCCAGCAGCTTTGCGGCCACATTCAGGGCAAGCGCGAATATTTTTATCCATCAGTTTCAGCCATAAGGCTGTAAAGGCTATACCAATAGCCATTATTAGGATAATGGGGATACACATCAAAAACACTGGGTACATAACTTCAAGAAAATCCATTAATTTCACCTGAGAGCGAACTCTTGTCCGCTGCTACAAATTATCATTTCGCTCTTAACAAAATACTGACACACGTTACACGTTCACATTGGTAAACGCTACAGACTTAACGCGAGGACACGAAGAGACGGGGGCGCATGTTGGTATATTTCATCACAACCAAAACCGAATTCTAAATGGAAATAATTAGGGCAATGAGTTCACCCTATTTAATTAGCATTTATCATTTGTAACTACTCAGCCCACCTTTGAAATGTCACGCCCCGAAGCAGTCTCCCAAACGCTCTAGGAGATTGCTTCAGCGAGAAAACACCGCTTCGCAATGACATACCTGAGTAGTTACTATCATTTTTTAGTATACAAACTCATTGCGGTTGGTAAGGAGAAATTACATCCATATCTTCTGAAGTGGCAGGTCTAAAGCGTATTGCCATTCCTCCGCCGGGAGCTAATTCTAGCGCGAAAACCACCTCATTGTCTACCAAAACCTGCTGAATGTCAATCGCTAGGGGATTAGTCTTCCAGTCAGCGTCAGCCCCATCAGCGTAGATTTCGGCTACGTAGGTCTGGCCTGGGGTCAGGAAAGTCAAGGGTGCTTCCAGCGTCCGGGCATTCTCATCGGTGATGCTGCCCAAGTACCAATCTTCACTGTTTCGGTCTTGACGAACAACAGTTACATAGTCACCAATTTGGGCGTGCAGCACTTGCGTATCCTGCCAATCTGTGGGTACATCTTCAATGAACTGAAAAGCTGGCTGTCCCTCATAATTTTCAGGCAAATCAGAAGCCATGTGCAATGGGCTGTAAATAACAACATATAAGGCTAATTGTTTTGCTAAAGTGGTATTAACTCGGTTGTCGGGGCGGGCATCCTCGAATAA
>QMOK01000184.1 GCA_003648195.1 Chloroflexota bacterium
CGCTAGATGAACTCGATCAGGCTGTTTCAGATTTCTCGCATTGCTTCGCTTGGACTGAAGATGATCCTGGTTTGGGTTGGCTTCGTAAAGAAGCCGGTGACCAATTACAAGAGTTGAATAGATAGTCTATTAAAAAGGGGGTCAGTTTTTTACGCGCAGGTAGATGATTCCTCCCGCGAGGGCGGCGAGAAGAATGGTTAACGCCCCAAAGACTAGTGATACTGTGCGGGGAGGACGCGCATCTTCTATGCGCTGGAAGGGTGGCAATCCGCCAATTTGCAGCAATGGGCCGGCGAGCCAGGTAAAGGTTGCTCCGCCTAAGAGTCCCCCCACGTGTCCCCAGTTATCAATCCCGGGGGAAAGCCCTATCAATAAGTTAATTACAGCTACTTGAATTATTTGCTGAAGGGCTTGCTTTGCCCGTTCTCCCAAAATTGCGCGGTGCTGATAGATGAAAACTCCTTCCGCTCCTAAGAGGCCAAATATAGCCGTGGAAGATCCCAGGGAAGCAGCTGAGGTGAAAAGCATGGAGAGGATATTCCCCGCGAAGCCGCCGATTGTGTAGAGAGCAAGGAAGCGGTAATGTCCAAAAAAACGTTCTATGCGCCGCCCTAAAACGTAGAGGGCATACATGTTAAATGCTAGGTGAAGAATTGAGCCGTGGAGGAATAGGGGAGTTAACAACCGCCAAAATTGTCCAGCTTCGATGAGTGGGTTGTATTTTACGCCATAGGCAGCGGGCCAATCAAAGTCAAAAATAAGTTGGCTGCCTAGTTGTAGAAGGTAGACAAAGATGGAAATTCCTAACAGGGTATAGGTCACGACAGGCGTTGTTTGTGGAAGTTGGATGCGCTGAGGAGGGGGGAACGTTTCTGCTGGGGAAACAGGAGCAGGTTGCTGGTCTTGTATCACAGGTTCACCTTACGTTGTTCTACTCGATGATGTTCGGCTTTGATGATGGCTTCAATAATTTCTACTGTTTTCTCTAATTGGTCTTCTTTGTTGGGGACAACGTAGTCAAAATTCTCTATTTTTTCAAGTTCTTTCCGAGCAGTAGCTATACGCAAGTTGAGGTCTTCGGGGGTTTCGGTGCTGCGTCTTTCGAGACGCCTGACCAATTCATCTTCAGTTTCTGTGGTTAAGAAAATCAGGAGAGCGTCTTCGGCTAAACCTCGAATTGTTTCAGCTCCTTGTACATCTATTCGCATCACCACGTCTTTTCCACTAGCCAAGGCTTTCCGAACTTGCGCTTTTGGAATTCCTTTATAGTCATTATAAACTATAGCGTATTCTAGGAGTTCGTCATTATTAATCATATCTGCAAATTCATCGTTAGAGAGAAAGAAATAATCTACGCCATGCACCTCTTCGGGGCGCGGAACGCGCGTGGTGGCTGTAACGACAAAGTGGAATGGCAATCCGCGAGTTTTCATCTTTTCAAGCACTGAATCTTTTCCAACTCCAGAGGGGCCAGAAATCACAATTAGCAAAGGTTCTAGAGGGAGAGGATTGAAATTATTTTTTGTTGGTTTAATCATTTTTTTATAGGCCTTTATCGATTATAATTTGGTCTATACCGTTTAAAAAAACAGAGAGGTCATTATGCCATCTTACGAATATAGATGTTTGGATTGCAAAAAAACTTTCGAGATATTTTTATCTTATGCAGAATATGGTAAAAAAGTAGTTCTATGCCCTCATTGCGCTGGTGAGCAAGTTGAGCGTATTATTCGCCCTATTCGTGTCGCTCGTTCTGAAGAAAGCCGTTTTGAAGATTTGGCAGACCCATCTATGCTGGCTGGATTGGAAAATGACCCTAAAGCATTAGGGCAAATGATGCGAAAAATGGGGAATGAACTGGGCGAAGACATGGGGCCTGAATTTGATGAAGTCATAGATAGATTAGAAAAAGGGCAAAGCCCTGAAGATATAGAAAAATCACTTCCTAATTTGGGCGCGGAAAACGAGTCTATGGGCAGTTCCATGGGTTTCTAGTGCATTGTACTATAAATTAGCGAAACAATTTTTCAAAAACTCTGGCTTTGCAGTAAATGGTGAAAGCTCATTAGAGAAATATCTAAAGAATGTATAAGAAGACGTTAATAGTTTTCCACCATAGTTGTTAAAAGTTTATATTTAGTAGTCTTAGTAGGGCTTGGGGATAAGTGGATAAGCGTCAATTTTAAAAAATGCGGTCTTGAAAATGGTGCTTTTCAAGGAATATCTGGGGGGAGCTTTTTGCTTTGCTGGCATGGGTAGGGGGATTTACTAAGATAAAATTTCACGAAACTATCCACAGTCCCCTTCGGAAAAAAAAGATAAGTTTGTTGATTGTTTTTTGCGTTTTTTTGCGGATTCCAGATATGGGGTGGGTGGCTCGCCAGACACTATATGTGCATGGAAAAGTTTTTTCAACCGAGAAGAATTAGGGGAAGTTATCCCCAATACTGATAAGTTTTCCACATATTTTAAGCAGTTATCCACAGTTTGGCGTGTTTCTTTGACAAAAGCGTTGTGCCATTCCTAGAGGGAGAAAAATAATATTCCCCTATAGGTAGGGATATTTTCCACCAATAATTCAAAATATTTGAGTCTGGCTGCCTAGACAACCAGACTCTTTTTTAAACAGATATGTGGATAATTTGCGATAGTTCCAACTCTCAAAAGGTCAGGCATTTTTGAGGGCGTATTAATCAGGCGCTATGACTGTATTGTTGTAAACAACAGTACTTTTTGGAATAACTACAATACCATCGCGTATAGCCCAGTGTTCTAATTGTTTTTCAGTTCCGCGTGGAAAAGGCTTTATCACTACATTGCTGCCAATACGGACGTTTTTGTCGATGAGAGCGCCTTCAATGTGGCTATTTTTTCCAATGCCAAGAGGTATTTCATGCGGGTAATGGGCGTTAGCTTCGTAGTAATCTGCTCCCATTAATATTGTGTCTTTTATAAATACATTGTCTTGGATATAGCTCCGTAATCCAATCACGGAATGATAAATTTCCGCTTGACCGATGTACCCGCCATCTGATAAGAAGACTTTTTCTAATTTAGCACCTTCAAGGACTGTCCCTGGTAAAAAGCGGGGATGTGTGTAGATGGGCGAATGAGGATCGTAGAAATTGAAAGGCGGGTCGGGTTGGGTTAGACTCAGAGTTGCTTCGTAAAAAGTACGCATCGTTCCAATATCTTCCCAATAGTCGTCAAAATCAAACCCAACCACCTTTTTTGTTTGGATGGCATTAGGTAACACTTCGCCGCCAAAATCATCTGCGTTTGAGGTTTTTAGCAATTCAATTAATACCTCGGTCTTGAAAAAATAGATTCCCATTGATCCCAAATATGGACGTTCTTCATCATCTCGGCTGATAAATTTTTTCAAAATCTCAGGATCTTTAGGCTTTTCTGCAAAATCGGTGAGAAAACCATTTGCATCTCTTTTGAGGATGCCGAAGCGAGAGGCTTGGTCTGTAGAGACTGGTTGTACTGCAATGCTGATGTCGGCATCTTTTTCCCAGTGATATTGGGCCATTTCGGCGTAGTTCATGCGGTAAAGGTGATCGCCAGCCAAAACCAAGATATATTTGGCTCCCGTGGAATGGATCTCCAAAAGTTGTTTCCGAACCGCATCAGCCGTACCTTGGTACCATGTTTGGTTTCCAAAAGTCTGCTCTGCCGCCCAAATTTGAACCCATCCTCTGTGAAAGGGGTCAAAGTTATAGGTTTGGGTGATGTGTCTATGGAGCGAGACGGAGTTGAATTGGGTAAGGACGGCAATTCTGTTTATGTCGGAATTGATGCAATTGCTAATGGGAATATCTATCAGTCTATATTTGCCCCCGATAGGAACTGCTGGTTTAGCGCGTACTTTTGTAAGTGGGTAGAGGCGTGATCCTTGACCACCGCCCATGATGACAGCTAGAATATCATTGGTTGAAGGCATAGTATTTCTCCTACTATCGTAGATAGACAAAAAAGCCTCCCCAAAGAGGGGAGGGCTTATGAGTTGAGGGATATTCTTTTAACTTTTCATTTGGAAAAAAATATTTTGGAAGGAAAATTTGGGTGAGGTGCCGAAGGTGGGAGTCGAACCCACAATCCTCAAAGGAACGCGAGTTTGAGTCGCGCGCGTCTGCCTATTCCGCCACTCCGGCAATGTGCAGTAAGTATACCTAAACTTCAATGTGGGGTCAAGATAGTGATTGGAAAGAGAGAAACAAGCCTTGGGTAAAATTTTCTAAATTGCGCCAATTTACGCTACACATACTCTTGGCAAAACCCCTCTATCGTGTACAATTATACAAAGATACAATAATACAATTTTAAGGCAGTAAAAATTATGAACATCACCTTGGACTTTCGGAGCGACACCCCTCTTTATGTGCAGCTTCTCGCTCAGATAAAACACTTGATAGCAAATGGAACTTTGCGCCAGGGAGACCAATTACCCCCTGTTCGAACGTTGGCAGATGAGGTAAAAGTCAACTTTAATACTGTCGCACGCGCATATCGGTTATTAGACGCGGAAGGCATAATTTCTACTCAGCATGGACGCGGAACTTTCATCCTTGGCTCTTCTAGCGAGGGGCAAGCGGCCAATTTATGCAAAGATGATTTTGAACGTTTAACTCAAAGGTATTTAACTGAAAGTAAAAAATTGGGTTACACTGTAACAGAAATAGAAATGATGATAAATGCCCATCTTTCTGCGTTGAAAAATAATCATTAGCAATTCTAGAGAAATGGAGGTCTCGTTGTTTCACATGAAACGTTCTGTGAATTGAGAAGCATGTTTCACGTGAAACACATATTTTGAATTATGTCAGTTTTTGCAATTATTATTCGTTTGTTGAATGCGGCAATTATGTTGGTTGCTCCTGTTGTAGTAGCACTTATTTTTGTTAAACGGTCAAAGATTGGGTGGCGGTTATTTGGAATTGGTGTTGTGACATTCCTGGCATCTCAGCTTTTACACATCCCGTTTAACTCTTTCTGTTTGTCCCCGTTTTTGGATTGGACAGGGCTGGAAACTTCCGCGGGCGGAGTTTCACTTGTACTTGCGGCCCTCGCCTTGGGACTTTCTGCTGGCGTTTTTGAAGAGACGGCACGCTACCTTGTTTATCGTTATTGGCTAAAAAAGGAGCAATCTTGGGCGGACGGTGTGATGTTTGGTTTAGGACACGGGGGTGTGGAATCTATGATTGTGGGCGTTCTCGCTCTTTATGCGTTAGCACAAGTGTTTGTTTTGCGTGGAGAAAATTTAAGAAATTATGTTCCCATCGAGCAAATTGAACTAGCACAGGCACAGATAGCCGCTTACTGGAGTATGCCGTGGCATGAAGCTATCCTTGGATCTGTGGAGCGATTGGCCGCGATGAGTTTTCACGTTGGTGCGTCAGTGATGGTTTTACAGGCACTCAAACGAAAA
>QMOK01000185.1 GCA_003648195.1 Chloroflexota bacterium
GGGATGGTTCACAAATATGTAGACACTTTCCAAACCAATATGTCACTGCGAGGAACGTTTTTTGTGACGTGGCAGTCTCCCTGTTAACACAGTGACTTTGAGATCAGAGAGATTGCCACACCCCCCAAAAACGGGGGTTCGCAATGACATGTGGTTAATGAGAAAAAGTGTCCACTAATTTCTAGCTCAATATGAACCATCCCCTTAAAAATCCAATAAACTAGAAATACTTACGTTCAATGCTTGTGAAATTTTCTCTATATTAATGAGTGTAATATTTTTCTCTGCTCTTTCAATCATTCCAATATAGGTACGATGAACACCTGCTCTGGCAGCAAGCTTTTCTTGTGAAAGGTTTTGTTTTAGCCTTTCATTTCGTACCTTCTGACCAAATTTCTCCAATATTAACTTACTCATAGTTCACCTTTAAAATAGTATAAAACTGTATTAACTTCAGTTCTATATACTATAGTTAGCACAAGTTTCAAATAGTATAAAGCAACGCTAACTATAGTTCTACATACTATAATTAGCACAACAGTAGCATTATAGAGTTGTAATCGTAGGCATCAACCACAAAACCCCATGCACCCGCGCCAACAATTTCACAAGACCATGCCTTAATGATCCGCCCGCATGAGGGGCTATTCTTATCTATGGGGGTACGGGATGAGAATCCTTTTTTCGCCTAATGTGCCAATTGATAGCTATTCCCGATATCGAGAACGCTTGAGAGAAATCACTCGTTTGAGTATGTCATTGCGAACGGAGTGAAGCAATCTAACACATCTATAGAAAGACTGCCGCGCCGAAAAACATCGGCTCGCAGTGACAGGTTTTCTTAGTGGGCGGCGAACGCCTCGTCACCCCATCACCCCATCACCTCATTCCCAATTTACGGTTCTCTAACAAACCAGCATCCCAACTATGCTATAATTCCCCTTTGACCATTAGAAAACACAAGGTGAAAATATGCTAAATAAAATCATCCGCGTTTTGGGCGGAGACCCCCACAAAAAGAAGTTGGAAGAATTTTCTGAAACAGTTAGCCTTATCAACAGCCTAGAGCCTGAGTTCGAGAAACTTTCCCTGGACGAACTGCGAGAGAAAACCGATCACTTCCGCCTGCGCTTAGCGCAAGGAGAAACGCTGGACGATATTTTACCAGAGGCTTTTGCCGCCGTCCGCGAGGCCAGCAAACGCACCTTAGGATTGCGCCATTACGATGTCCAGCTCATTGGCGGAATAGCCATGCACCGAGGCCTGGTCGCCGAGATGAAAACAGGGGAAGGCAAAACCCTAGCCGCCACCCTGCCTCTTTATCTAAATTCGTTAGCGCTAAACCCCAAGTGGATAGCTAGCGCAGTGCAGCATTGGGGGGATGACCCAACGGCATGGGAATTCGCTCCCCTGAACGGGATTCCCGTGGGCCGGGGCGTGCACCTGGTTACAGTAAACGATTACCTCGCCCGAAGAGACGCCCGCTGGATGGCTCCCGTTTACAATTTGTTGGGGCTGGGTGTAGGGGTCTTACAAATGGCCGCCCGCACCGAGTTTGGCAAAAAAGCATTCCTGGTAGACCTCACGAAAAAATCCCCTCACGAAGACCGCCATCAATTAGATATGGTTCTTCGCAAACAAGTTTATGCCACCGATATTGTGTATGGCACAAATAGCGAATTTGGCTTTGACCATCTCCGCGATAGCCGAGCCATGAGCCTAGAAGCTCAGGTGCAGCGCGAACACCATTACGCCATCATAGACGAAGTGGATAACGTACTCATAGACGAAGCCCGCACTCCGCTCATCATCTCTGGCCCCGCGCACGACGACCCCGAATGGTACCGGCGCATGGCGCGGATTGTGAAACAGCTCAACCCCGCTGACTACGAAATTAACATCCAAGATAAGCGGGCTTCTCTCACCCCCATCGGGGAAACTCACGTCGAAGACTTGCTAAATCGCCCACTCGGCAACCCAGACCGGCCAGAAGACATCACCCAAGAACAAGCCCGTTTGCTAGGCTACTTAGAGCAGGCATTACAAGCCGAATATATTTATAAACGCAATAAAGACTACATCATCCAAACAGGTAAAGTAATTATTGTTGACGAATTCACCGGCAGGCTAATGCCCGGACGCCGTTGGTCGAATGGCCTGCATCAGGCCGTAGAGGCTAAAGAGGGCGTCAAGGTTCAGGCCGAGAATGTCACCTACGCCACCATCACTATCCAAAACTACTTTCGCATGTATGAAAAACTTTCTGGAATGACGGGCACAGCCATTACCGAAGCGGAAGAGTTCAACGAAATTTATAATTTAGACCCTATTGCCATTCCTTCTAATTTGGATTACACCGCTGACTGGACAGATGAGCCTTTGCTTGCCCTAAAAGCCAAAGAGGAAGGCACAAAATTTGAATATACTTATTACGTCAACGCAAATGACCCTAAGCAAACGCCCCTTTTCTGGAAGCGAAAAGACTACTCAGATTTAATTTATCTGACCGAAGAAGCCAAATTAAGGGCTATAGCCGAGGAAATTCTGCATTTACACATCATTGGCCGACCCGTGCTGGTGGGTACAACTTCGGTAGAACTCTCAGAGCGTGTTTCTAAGCGGCTAAGTGGAGCCTCCATCCGCATGTTAGTTTTTACGCTCCTTTTTCGAGATACATGGATGCGCAAAAACAACCGTGTAGCAGATGGACGAAAGATTCCCCAGCTCCACCCGCTAACGGTTCCATTAAACAAATTACACAACGCAGATTTAAGGCATCTAGCCAAGGAATTAGACCTGGACTTAACGTTTAACATTAAATCTCCTCAGACCATAGACCAAATACTCCACATGTTGGGGCTGAACGAAAACCATCGGGAACGCTTAACGCAAGCTTTACAACGAGGCGTGAATCATAACGTCCTTAACGCCCGCAAGCATACTGAAGAAAGCCAACTAATCGCCGGGGCTGGGGCATTTGGCGCGGTGATGATTGCCACTAACATGGCTGGGCGTGGTGTTGACATCAAGTTAGGCGGCGAATTGGCCGAGGAAATCCTCGCCAATGTCAGCCGTATTTTGAAACGGGCCGGATACGAAGACCCTTATAACATGCCATTTGAAGAACGGCGTCAGGCACTAGAGAAATTAGACCCAGCAGAATACGGCATTTACGAAACTGAAGTTAATTACTTTTTACAGCACATGAAAGATAAAGCGAGCGTTAAAGCGTTGGGCGGCTTGCACGTAATCGGCTCCGAACGGCACGAATCCCGCCGCATAGACAACCAGCTTAGAGGCCGTGCCGCGCGTCAGGGAGACCCAGGGTCTTCCCGTTTTTACCTTTCCATGGAAGACGACCTGATGAAGCGTTTTGGCGGGCAACAAATGGAAGCCCTGCTCAATCGTCTTCAGGTGGACGAATCTATGCCCATTGAGAACCGTTTAGTAGATCGCATAGTGGAAAGTTCACAAACGCGGGTGGAGGGCGCAAACTTTGACGTCCGCAAACACCTTCTCGAATACGATGACGTTCTCAATCTCCAGCGAGAGAAAATATACCTCCAGCGAGAAAGAATATTCACTAAAAAAGACCTCAACGCCGATGTATCTGAAATGTTGAAGATAGAAATTGAGCAGCGCGTTTCTAAAGCCATTAAGGATGGGGATGAATCCTGGAAACTATTAGGCTGGCTTTCGCAAACACAACCTTCTTTGATTCTTGCGGAGGAGGTATACCCCACCTATGCCATTCAACTCATCCTAGACCATATCGCAGAGCAACACCCAGACCTAAGCGCGGAACAAGCCCCCAAAGTATTGCTCCAAATAGCCAAAGACGTCCTTAACACCGAAAAGGAATATCTACTGGAAACAACAGAAACCCTAATTGACCAAAGCGAGACCCGCTACCAAGACCAACTCGCAGAACGTTTAGAATCCTTGGATATGCTTATAGATGGCTTCGCGATGGCGGAAGAAGGCGAAGGCACACGGTCTACCCCCGAAATTCGCGACTACGTGAACGGATTGCTCCGCGCGCCTATCAAACTTTCTGGTAGTCAATGGGAGAAATTAAAATCCGAAGACCCAGACGAAGTAAAAGAGGAAATCCAAATTCAACTAGAGCAATACCTCAAAGATTTAGAAATCAAGCGTCTTGTCGGTGGAGCTGAAAGAATTCTGCAAATTTCCCTAGAGTTGGAATTAGCTGACTTCGCGGGACAAAATTGGGACGGAATAGCCGAAACCCTTTTAGGAGCGGTGAGCAAACTCTATGACCAAAGAGAGAAACTCTACCTTGGTGATCCAGTTGAGGGGAGAATTATAAAAAGTATTCGCGCGGTTCTGAACGACATCCCTAATGGAAAATTATCTCAAAAGGATTTGTTCAATCTCTTAGGCGCAATGCAGCAAGGCCGCCGAGCCGCGTTCCATAAAAAGAGTCACCAGCGCGTTTGGGTGCAGACAAATCGCCTGAAATACATCTACTTTGCGGCCACATTACTAGACGCGAAACCAACAGAAAACCTACAAACAGATGTCCTTACCCATCTCCAAAAAGCCCAAGACGCTATTCAGAGAACCTGGGGTATGAGCGAGCGACAACGCCTGTCCGAGGTAAACCTATCCGAGTTTGAAACAGACATCCAAGACAACCTTCAAGAAGCTTTGGGCGAAACCAACTTCAATGAATTTGCTAACCAAACCATAGAAGAAGTTCCCTCAGAAATTCAAGACCAAATTGTGTCTGTGCTAGGCCGTTCAGCACTGACGCGCATCTACAGGGAATTGCTCTTGCGCGTGGTTTCGGAGTTGTGGGTTGACTATTTAACGCAAGCCGAAGCCCTGCGAATCAAAATTGGCCTAGAGGCTTACGCTCAACGAGATCCTTTGGTACAGTACAAAACTCAGGCATTTGAGATGTTTAGCGACTTGATGCACGAAATGAGAATGAGCATCGTGACTCGAATGTTCACATTTAGGCCCCGAAAACAACCACCAACAAGCGCGTAGCCCCTTGGTACACAATATGCACGGAGAAATACCGACAATACTTTCACGTACTTCCCATTCTCGGGAGCACTCAAAAGTTATTGGAAAGCTCTGCCCCCTGTCAAGTGTAATTTGATAGGCTCGTAGTAGGGCACGAGAGTGCCCGTTTTAGGGCATGGAATTGATTCCATGTTCACATGCGATTGCGGATTGAGGAGGGCTAAGGTTTACCCAACAACTTTTGGCTCATGTATAAAACTTGTGCGCACAGGGCGAGATAAATCTCGCATTACACTTCGTAGCGCGGCATTTATGTCGCCCCATTCTCTGGGAGCACTCAAAGGTTGTTGGAAAGTTCTGCCCCCACCCTGCCTCCCCCAAATGCGACAAAAAACGGTCGAATTTAGGGGAGGAGAGCGACTTCCCCCCAA
>QMOK01000186.1 GCA_003648195.1 Chloroflexota bacterium
CAGAGTTGCGGGAATGCCCACTATCAGCTAAAATCATTCTATGAACTGGAATATGATAGGTCACCAATGGGCCGTAAATCTTTTGAGGGGACACATAGCGCAAGACGCGCTCCGGCACGCTTACCTTTTTACCGGGCCAAAGGGAGTGGGAAGGCGCACCCTAGCGTTGCGCTTCGCGCAAACGTTGAACTGTCCAACCCCGCTTGAAGGTGGTTCCGCTTGCCGAACGTGTAACACCTGTAAGCGCATTGAGCGTATGCAACACCCCGACCTTTTCATTATTCAGTCTAAAGAAGATGGACATTCTCTTAAAGTAGACCAAATACGATCTTTGTTGCCCAGGTTGTCTTTATCGGCTTACGAAGCCTCGTATAAGGTGGCTCTGCTGCTGGATTTTGAAGAGGCCACTACTGGGGCTGCCAATGCCTTGCTAAAAACCTTGGAAGAACCACCATCAAAGGTAATTTTGATTCTGACCGCTGAAAATTCCTCTGCTCTTTTAGAAACCATTACCTCTCGGTGCGAAGAAATTCGCTTGCGGCCTGTGGCTCTTGAGATCGTAAGGGAGGGGCTAGAACGTCAATGGGGGATTCCCGCCGAACAAGCGAATCTCCTGGCGCATATTTCGGGAGGGCGCCCGGGGTACGCTCTTTACCTCCACAAGAATCCTAAAGCCCTTGAACAACGCGGAATTTGGTTGGACGATTTGGGGCGTTTGCTAGCGGCTAATCGCGTGGAACGCTTTTTTTACGCGGCGGAAATCATTAAAGACGCAAAGGCTTTCCAGAATCTTATTCAGGTATGGGTTTCATTCTGGCGGGATGTGATGCTCCATGTCGCCGGGAGCGATACGTCAGTGGTAAATTTAGACCGGAAATCTGAAATAGATGCCGTTGCCCAGAAAATTTCCCTCACTGTGGCGCAAGAGATGGTTAACCGCCTTGAAAAAACGCAGTATCGCCTTAGCCGTTACGTAAATTCCCGCCTGACGGCTGAAGTGCTTATGCTTGACCTTCCGCACTTGGAATAATTTTCTATTGGAGGATGATTATTTTAGCAAGTGGTGACACAGCTTACAACGCAAAAGGCTTCCATCCTGCAAAAGGAAATGTGCTATACTTTAGGGTGTATTATCTCCTCAGGCAGCATCTAAAAAAAGTGGGAGATTTTTGGCACACTACTAGAAACAGCGGCTCGCAATGGCGTCACTTATTTTTTTACCTTTTCTAAAATATCCTCTGGCGCTAGTGTTTTTTTAGAGATTTTGTAAATTTTTCAATCAACTATGAGTAACGCAAATACTCCCTTAGAACAAGAAACAAAAGCTACTCGAGCATCGCTTGAGTTGCTTTACCGTGTTAGCCACGAATTAGCTATTGCGCCTGATTTTTCTACGGTTCTTCAGCGAGCTTTGTCGTTGTCTATGAATGCCATAGGAGCCTATAGCGGAAGCATTATTATTCTCAACGAAAAGGGAAATCCAGTCGACTCTGCTATTATTTACCAAGGTCAAGTTATTAAGCATACTACAAAACAATTACAGGCTACGCTGGAACAAGGTTTGGCGGGGTGGGTGGTTCGCAATCAAAAGGCTGCTTGGGTTTCAGATACTAGCACAGATGAACGCTGGTTACACCGGCCAGATGATGAAGAGAGTGCCACTGGGCCAAAATCTGTTGTAGCCGCGCCTATTTTGACACATGAGCAATTAGTGGGGGTGGTGACGCTTGCTCATCCAGAGCCAAATCAACTAACCGAAGAACATCTAAATTTAGTCAAAGCCATCGCCGACCAGGCCAGTGTTGCCGTGCTGAAAGCACGTCTGTACGACGAAAGTCAGCGTCAAGCCCAGGTAATGACTGCTCTTACCAGAAGCGCAAAGGCTATGACGTCTTCTATTCAATTGGAGCATGTACTTGATAGCATTTTAGGCCAAATTAAGGACGCTCTCCAAGTAGAGGCTGTCGCATTAGCACTTGTTAATCATGAGAAACACGAACTGGAATATAAAGCGGCTATCTATCAGGATAGTTCTGAAAAGTCTGAACTTTTAGGTAAACGCATCCCGACAAAAAGAGGCCTTGTGGGCTGGGTTGCAGAACATGACACAGGAATAGTCGTTCCAGATGTGGAAAATGATTCCCGTTTTGACCCTCAACTTAATGTTTATCCTCAACTCATTCCCACTGCCGTTGCTTGCGCTCCCATTCGCCTAAGAGGGAACGTTATTGGCGTGTTAGAAGCCGTTAATCCTAAAAGCGGCTCTTTCAGTTTTGACGCTTTGCTGGTACTAACAGGAATTGGAAGTCTAGCTGGTTCTTCTATTCAAAATGCACAATTATTTGAAGAAGTTCAGGTGGCCCATAATCGGTATCATGATTTATTCGAAAATAGTATTGACCCAATTATCATCACTGATTTTCAGGGGAATATTTTAGAGATCAACCGGCAGACTATCCGGACAATCAAATTTTCGCCAGAAGTTCTCTTGGATATGTCAATCACTGACATTCATAAAATAAATTGGGAAAAGGTTGGTAAAGATTTCGAAAATCTCCAAACAGGCAAGACCTGTTCCTACGAATCATTTCTAAGGTTAGAAACAGGAAATGCCCCTCCCATTCGTGTTACCGTTCATTCTATTCGGATTTCCCAAAAGACACGTTTGCAATGGACTTTTCGAGATATTTCTGAGCGAAAGAAATTAGACAAATTACGAGACGACCTAGCCTCTATGATTTACCATGACCTTCGCTCTCCGCTGGCAAATGTGGTTTCTAGCTTGGATGTCTTGAATGCTACCTTAAACATGGAAGACGAGCCAGAGATTCGCTCTTTGTTTGATATAGCGACTCGTTCTACAGAACGTATACAACGGTTAACAAAATCTCTGCTGGATATTAATCGCCTGGAAGCAGGACAAGCCATTACACGCAAGGAACCAACCTATATGCGTGAGATAGCTGATAAGGCGTATGAGGCGCTCATCCCTATCGCCAACAACAAGAAACAAACTATTACTATCAATGTAGCAGAAGATTTGCCTCCCGCTCTTGTTGATAGCGATATGATTGAACGTGTCGCGATCAACTTACTCCAGAATGCTATAAAATACACTCCCATGGAAGGCAAAATAGAAATTGGCGCTCAACAAGAGGAAGAAACACTTCGCTTCTGGGTGCGCGACACAGGCCCAGGGATTGAGCCGAAAGCTCAAGACGAGATATTTAATAAATTCACCCGCTTGCATCCATCGGGAAGGATACAAGGTTTGGGGCTTGGGCTAGCGTTTTGCCGGCTAGCGGTAGAAGGTCATAATGGCCGCATCTGGGTAGAAAACGCTTCCCAGGGAGGCTCAATTTTCTCGTTTACGCTTCCAATAGCCGCGCAAGAAAAAGAAGACTGATATTTAATATAAGGGCTTGCGCTTGGAAGGCAAGTATGCATTACTGAATTTCTAAAAAAAGGAGCACAAATGCACGAAGTTAAACCTGGAATTTACTACACAGATAACTATCCAGGCATTACCGTAGGCGCTATATCATTGCCTCATGGAATAATTTTTATTGATACCCCTCTGCATCCAGAAGCAGGATACACATGGAAATCTAACTTTCTTGATGACAACAAGGACTTTAATTACAAACTGTTGGTATACCTAGATGCCCATCCCGACCGCACGATTGGCGTTAAAGCGTTCAAAGACTATCCTATCATAGCTCATAAAAAAACCGCCGCAAGTATCAGAGAGCGCCCCGTAATTTTTAGGGGAGAACTTCCCAAAAGCGGCTCAGAATGGGAAAAACACTCTGAAACCTCCGGCCTGCGCTGGATTATCCCTCAAATGACTTTCACGAAGAAAATAGCATTCCATTGGGGAGGAGCAGCCACCTTACTAGAGCACCACCCCGGCCCGCGTCCAGGCGCCAGTTGGGTCATCGTCCCCAATCACAAAGTAGCCTTTGTGGGAGACGCTGTACTTCATAATAACCCTCCCTTTTTAGCTCATGCCGACATCCCGCAATGGTTAGAAACACTGAACATACTCCGTGGCCCAGACTTTGAAGGTTTCACCATTATCAGCAGCCGTGGAGGACCTGTTTCGCCAGCTATCATCAACGAACAATATAAAAACCTTGAATATTTACTAAAACGCACCGAAAAATTAGCGAAGAAAAACGCACCGCCCGAAGCCGTATCAGACCTGGCCTCTGCAGTTTTAAACAACTTTACCACCATAACCGGAGATGATGACTTTTACCTCCAAAGGCTGCGATACGGTCTGTATCAATACTATATGAAACACTACGTTTCGAAAACCTAATCAACGCAAAACTTTCGCACCTGAAAAAGTACAGGGTTACACAGTATACGTAGCTCTGTACTTTAATTTTTATAAAGTAACTAAATCACGCCAAGAGGTATAAACCTTAAATGACTTCAAAAGAATGCTCCTATCAGCCAGTTTTTCAAACCATTCGCGGGGAAACAGTAGAATCGGTACATTTTGGAACAATCGTCATCGCTAATTCCCAAGGAGACCTAATTGCGTGGTACGGTAACCCCGAAACAGTGACCTTTTGGCGATCCACATCCAAACCCTTTCAGGCTCTTCCCTTTATAGAAAAAGGCGGCCACAAAACATTCGGGATGACCCCGCAAGAAATAGCATTCATTTGCGCCTCTCACTCTGGAACAGACACACACTTCAAAGTAGCTAAAAAACTTCAGCAAAAAATAGGCATCAGCGAAGACGCCCTCCTTTGTGGAACGCATAGCCCATTCCACAAACCAACCGCCCGCCTCATGGCAGATAGAGGCGAACACCCCACTCCAAACCGCCACAACTGTTCAGGAAAACACACAGGAATGCTAGCGTACGCGAAACTAGAAAATGCTCCCCTGAACACTTACCCAGAGATTGAGCATCCTATCCAGCAAAACATTATTCACTCATTCAGCGAAATGTGTTCCTTAGACGTGGATGAAATTGGTATCGGCATTGATGGCTGCTCCGTCCCGTGTTTTGCCACCCCCATGCGCAACGCTGCTGTAGCCTGGGCGCGATTAGTGGATCCCCAGCAACTTGCCCCAAAAAGAGCGAAGGCCTGCCAAACAATTACCCAAGCTATGGTCACCCACCCCAACATGGTCGCCGGGCCGGGGCGGTTTGACACCCGTCTCATGGAAATCACGCAGGGCAAAATTGTCACTAAAGGCGGCGCGGAAGCCTATCAGGGGCTGGGAATCCCCGCCGGTGCCTTAGGCCCCAACTCGCAAGCGTTGGGCATTGTCGTCAAAATATCAGACGGAGACGCAAGCGGTCGCGCCAAAGCCGCCGTGGTAATTGAAACCCTAAAACAATTAAACGCGCTCACAGAGCAAGAACTAACAGCCCTAGAAAAATTTGGCCCTACC
>QMOK01000187.1 GCA_003648195.1 Chloroflexota bacterium
AACTTACCAACACGCACAAAGCCCCCGCAGGGATTAATTCTCCCTGCGAGGGCTTTTGTTTTTTTATTGAAGTGTCTAATAAAATCTAGCTACCCGACAGTTTTAATTTGGACACGGATTGACACTGATTTTCACGGATTCTTTTTTGTTTTTTCACAGAAAAATCCGCTTTTTCCGTGTTTATCCGTGTCCGAAAAAAATTTTTCAGCATAAGTGTCATATGGCTAGAATAAAATTAGAATCAGGCCAAACTAGCGATGATTTTCTTTTGAACGCCCATTGGGTCTAAATCTAATACCGAAACCAATTTATCACGCTTGGATTCGCCAGCCACAACATTGACACGATCCATGGGTACGTCCAAGACACTAGCCAAGAAAGATACCAAAGTCCCATTTAAATCCGCCCCTGAATCAACTAGACGAATCTTGATAGTGCCATCATTAAGAACTTCAACAATCTCATTATTCTTAGCACGTGGAATAACTCGAACAGCTAAAGCAGCCCCCACTTCTCCATTACGAAAACGAAAATCTTTACCTTTCATCATCATCCTCCAAAAAAGAATAATCTCAAGTTATATTATCAATGAAAGTAACAAATAACGCAAGAGCGAGGCCACAATTTCCACTAATACAACTAAAATAACAGGACTAAAGTCAATCCGCCCCAATGGCGGCACTACGCGCTGGATAGGAGCCAGCATAGGCCGCACCACTCGGTCAAGGTTCCTGCGAATGGGGTGAAACGGATCCATAAAATAGGAAAGAATAATATCCAAAAAAACTAACCAAAAAATAATCCTTGAGGCTATGTTTACAAAATAAATCAAAAAATTTATCATCTCTTAACCTTTTAAGACAATCACAATTTTGCGGGGAAACAATAGTAGTGGACTATCAAGTGTAATTTGCCGTGTTCGTAGTAGGGCATAGGGCACGAGAGTGCCTGTTTTAGGGGCTGCGCGAACTCTCGTTCGCTCAAGGCTTCAAAGCAATGAGAGCGCCAAACCGGCCTGTGCGCCCATTTTCTGCGCGGTGAGAATACCAATCGTCCAAATTACAAGCGGTACAAATTTTAGCAACTTCAATTTTAGTAATACCGGCTTGCTGCATAGTGAATTTATTAGCTTGCCACAAATCTAATTTTACCGCACCATTCTCTGAGTGCAACAAGGTGGAAGCCTCAGTTGGAAAGGCGCGTTCTACTTCGGCAATCACGTCCGGGCCAATTTCATAGTGATCAGGGCCAATGGATGGGCCAATGGCGGCAATGATGTCCGCTGGCTTCGTGGCATAATGTTCCCGCAAGGCATTCACGGTTGCCAAGGCCACTTTACGCACGGTTCCCTGCCATCCAGCGTGGGCCAGGCCAATAGCACCCTGAACAGGATCGTAAAACAATAACGGCACACAATCGGCAAAGCGCATCAACAAAGTGGGTTCTGTGCGATTGGTGACCATAGCATCTGCTTTGAGGATATTTTCTAGTGAGGTGTGAGGCATTGTAACTTTGACAACACGGGCGCTATGCACCTGCCAAACGTCAAAGAGAGAGGTAAACGTCCGCCCTACGGCACGAAACGCCCGGTGCCGGTTTTCGGCCACACGCTGGGGATCATCCCCAACCGTTCCTCCAAGATTGAGCGAATCCCACGGGGAAGGGCTGCTCCCACCTTGACGAGTAAAAATGGCGTGAGTTATCTTGGGCACGTTCAGGCTTGAAAATTGATAGTACCTAACTCCGTCACGCTCATAGAAAGGCATATTTACTGGCCTTCTTTACGCAAGGCGGCAAGTTTGACCGCCATAATCTTGCGGGTATCAACCATGCCCTCTTCTATTACGGGAT
Source organism: Chloroflexota bacterium (assembly GCA_003648195.1). Classification (GTDB taxonomy): domain Bacteria; phylum Chloroflexota; class Anaerolineae; order Anaerolineales; family UBA11858; genus B10-G9. Next base: position 1,852 of record QMOK01000187.1, read on the forward strand.
ACCCAAACCAAGCAATGGAAGCCCCAAACATAAGACCTGTCAGAGTGCGGAGAAAAGGCGTACTCTCGCGATAGGGAATAAAATTCCAAGGAAGCTGGGCAAAAAGTTGACTGACAAGCTGCGACACACCATCTAAAGCAATGGGAGCCAAGCCCAATAAAAGCAATCCCCAAAAGGATAATGGTTTTATTTTGTGTCTAAAAACTGCGAATACCAAACCAAACAGCAGCAGCCCGCTATAAATACCCACATCTCGTTGGCAGAAGGCAACTTTGTATCCCAGTTGCGGGTTGCCGATAAATTCGCGAGCCGCTTGCAAGTCATCGGGGTCTAGGCCTGTAGCCTCGCCATACGGCGTCAATGCTGTTACGCCGGCGGTTTCCCGTGGGTAAGCGATTTGCTCCCCGTAAAGGAACCAAGAACGGTAAGCAAGCTGATGGCAAAGTTTACTGTAAACAGCATAGGTAACGCGGGCTGGAGCTGTAAGCCCCGCATGCTGCATTACTGGAGCCATAAACGCCAAACCCACATAAAGGAAAACGAATAAATTGAAAAATATCATGTAATGCTTTGAAAACCAATAAAAAAAGCGGTCGACAAGGGAAATTTTCTGCCCCCGTTCTTTTCGTTGGCGATAAGTGTCATCTTCAACGGATTCTAGATGTTCGGCGCGGTCGCGAGCCGCTCCCAGGGTCATGGCTAATGTTTTACGCTCAAAGGGGGCTTTTATCTGATACGGGCCTATCTCTACTACGGGAATCTCTGCGCCATATTTTTGGAGAAGCCCTTCTTTTTCGATGTCAATTCTGACCAAGCGGTGCGGGTGTTCTTCTTGCAAAGAAGCTAAATCATCTTCAACTTGATTACAGAGATGACAGTCTTCGCGGGTGTATAGAGTTACAGTAAGCAAAATATTATACTCCTCGGTTGGTGAGATTATTGGGTTGGGAGGGTGATGTTAAAAATCCCGCCGTAACGGGCTAATTGCCCAAAAACCCCAAAGAATAGCATGACGCCAACGATGATGAGTACCACGCCCATAGCTATTTCCACGTAATGGGTCAGCTTGGTGAAACGCTGCATGGTTGAAGTTACCCACTCCATGCCAAGGGCGGCTACTAAAAAGGGGATGGCAAGCCCTGCGGAGTAGGCGGTTAATAAAAGTGCCCCAGCCAGAATTGATCCCCCGCTAGCAGAGAGGGTTAGAATAGCGCCCAGGACAGGGCCAACGCAGGGAGACCATCCAGCTGAAAAGAAAACGCCCATCAGCGCAGAAGCAAAATAGCCTTGTCCGTTACTAGGTTGGGATTGTTTGCGGAGGTCGTATTGTAAAAAGGGGATGCGAATAAGCCCAGTCATGTGAACGCCCAAAATTACAACCACTATGCCGCCAATTTTCGCGATCCAGGGTCTGGCTTCATACAATAAACCACCAAAGGCCGAGGCGGCAATGCCCAATAAAATGAAAACAACGCTAAAACCAATTACAAAGGCCACGCCGTGAGAAAAGACTTCCCAACGATTTTTCTTTTCGCCGATGTCAGAAATGGCGGAACGTCCACCCAGGTATCCAATGTACGCGGGGACAAGGGGAAAGACGCAAGGGGATAGAAATGAGGCTAGACCGGCTATAAAGGCAATTCCGAGAGTGAGGTTTTGTGATGACATAGGTTATTAGTTGGGTGGTTTGGTAGTTAAGTAGTTGGGTGGTTTCTTGGTTTTCTAGCCCCCAATTTTACCACTCTTTGACGATGATACGGGTGCTCCCTTCGCCAGAGATGGTCACGTCTCCGGTTTCAAAGGGGACGGCAGGGTGCGTCCAGCGGAATATCCACTTGGCGTCTTCGGGGCTAACGTTGACGCAGCCGTGAGAGGTTGGTTCACCAAAGTTATTGTGCCAAAAGGTGGAATGGATAGCTACGCCATCACCCACGAAAAACGATGTCCAACCAATCCCAGATAAATCCCAGCCAGCTTCATTGCTCCCGCCAGCCATGTGAACAGAGAATAGCTTTCGCCATATAGGATAACCAGGAGCGCCATAAGCAGAAAGCGGAGTTGAGTTTTTTCCGCGTCCGCTTGAAATGCGGCAGAAATAAACTTCAGTGTTGCCCTCATAGCATGAGAGGAATTGGCGCGAGTAATTAACGTCTATTTCAATGCGTTTGTCTTCAACTTCAGGCGTGATGGGAGTAACTTCTTCTGGCATTATGACCCGAAAAGCTTGCGCCGGTGCCCAGAATATATCGCCAGGATTACCGTAGCGTTCGTTAACGCGATACCAAATATTACCGTCAGTGCCGGTTTTGATTTGGTCTACCCACAAAACTTGGCTGTAGTAAAAGCGGATAGGGAGATTCTTCTCAACTTGGTGTTTTAGCCAAGGAGATTGAGGATCGTCATTATCGAGAGTAACGTTCACCCAAGGGATTGTAACTTCAACCCACATGCCAGGATTATCGCCGCCAATGAGCAATGCGTTTACTGGATCGTTGGGCTGATTAACAACAGGTTGAAGATAAGGCGCCCATATGTATCCTTGCGGAGTCTCAATCCAACGCTGATTGTTGCGTCCCGGCCAATGGCCAACGACTTCTCTCAGCCAGGGGACTACGGCATCTTCGTATAAAACGGCAACAGTCTGACTATCATAGTCGGGGCGAATTCTCAGATGCACTTTGCCTACGCACACCCTGCCCAGGCGTTCCGAGTCGGGAAAATCACCCAGAGTGAAGGCTTTAGTCCAGGGGCGCAGAGCCAAGGAGCCAAGTCCCAGGGCAGAGAGTTTTAGAAAGTCTCGACGGGAGAGGTTTTTAGAGGTTGACATAAGCGGGTATTATACCAGGTTTAGGAGTGGCGAATTTGCGAGTTTCAAGAGAGAGTAACTGCCCTCTTTGACTAGCAGAACTAATAAACGATTGTGTAAAAACGAATTTTGGTTTTCAAGGGATGGCTCCTTTTTTCAAAGATGATTGTCTTTCAATCTATTTTATCATTGAGTCTCCTGCAAAAAGGCGAATTGCACCACAAAGTCACAAAGGGTTTCTTTGTGCACTTTGACAGAATTCTTTGTGACCTTGGTGTCTTCGCTGTTCTGCGTTATGTTTTTCTCCACCGTCTCAGGCGCAAGCTATTGCCAATCACAAAGACATCGCTAAATGCCATGGATGCGGCGGCTAAAATGGGGTTGAGAAAACCAGCCGCGGCGGCGGGGATGAGGATGATGTTATAAACAAACGCCCAAAATAGGTTTTGTTTGATGGTTTTCAGCGTGCGGCGAGAGAGGGCTATGGCGCGGGGAACGCCGCGCAAGTCTCCGCTGATGAGGGTGACTGTGGCGGCGTCCATGGCTACGTCTGTACCTGTCCCGATGGCGATGCCTACGTCTGCTTGGGCGAGGGCGGGGGCGTCGTTGATGCCATCCCCCACCATGGCGACAACTTCCCCTGCGGCTTGGAGTTTTTTGATCGCGCCAGCTTTATCGCCGGGCAAAACTTCGGCTAAAACGCT
>QMOK01000188.1 GCA_003648195.1 Chloroflexota bacterium
CAACTCATTTTAGGGGTGTGACTACGGTTGTGGCGAAACTTTTTAACGCCGTGCAACCCGATAAGGCTTATTTTGGGCAAAAAGACGCTCAGCAGGCGGTGGTTGTCAGGCGCATGACCCAAGATTTGAGCTATCCCATTGAGATTGTGGTTTGTCCCATTGTGCGCGAATCGGATGGCTTGGCTATGTCGAGCCGCAACACGTACCTGAACGCGGAACAGCATCAGGCCGCTTTGTCGCTCTCGCAGGGGTTGAAATTAGCCCAGTCCGCTTTTGAGAACGGTGAGCGAGATGCTGAATCCTTGCGTCAAATTGTGATCGACCGCGTCAACGCCGAAAAATTGACCAATTTACAATACGTCTCATGCGCTCATCCTGACACGCTCGAAGAATTAGAGGGCAACGTAGACCGTTGCTTAATTTCTATGGCGGTTTTTGTGGGCGAGACGCGATTGATTGATAATATTCTGCTTGGTTGAGAGGTCGCAAAAGAGCCAAAGGATGCAAAGGAATCAAAAAGTATCTCCCCGCGCCCCTGCGCCTCTGCATTATGCTTTTACGTTTCACGTTTGAAAGAGGAAGCTTATGTATCGCAAATTACTAAAATCAAAAATTCATCGCGCGGTTGTCACTGGCGCGGATATACATTACGAAGGCAGCATCACCATAGATTCTGCTCTTTTAGAAGCGGCAGGGATACACGCTTACGAATTGGTACACGTTGTGGATGTTGACAATGGTTCCCGCCTAGAAACGTATACCATCCCCGGCGAAGCAGGTTCGGGCGTTATCCAACTCAACGGCGCGGCGGCTCGCCTGGTGAGCATCGGCGATAGGGTAATTATTATGTCGTACGCTTACCTTGAGGAACCGCTCCCCGAAGATTGGAATCCTATAGTGTTGTTGATGGATGAGAAGAATCAGAGAATATAGATGATGCGAAATAAATTTGGCTCTTTACGTTACAGAATATAGGCTCTTTCGGAATTCACGGGGTAGATGTCATTGCGAACCCCCGTTTTCTGGGGGTGCGGCACGCTCTGCGCCCCCTCGCGGGGCTCCCCTAGCGTAGCATCCTATCAGGGTAAATTCGACCTTTTTTTGTCGCATTTGGGGGCACTCTTCGAGTATGCTGCGCTAAGGCAGGGTGGGGGCAGAACTTTCCAATAACCTTTGAAGAGGTATGTGTAGTTTATGAAATCTTAGAAACTTTACTAGCCACATGACGCTTATGCTGAAAAACTTTTTTCGGACACGGATAAACACGGAAAACGCGGATTTTTTTGTGAAAAAACAAAAAAGAATCCGTGAAAATCAGTGTCAATCCGTGTCCAAATTAAAACTGTCGGGTGGCTAGAAACTTTATAACTCTCATAGTCTTTATAATTCTCACAACCTTCACCACCAAGGAGTAACTATGCTGCTCACAATCGACATCGGCAACACCAACATCACCCTAGGACTCTACGACGGCGACAGCCTTAAATCAAGCTGGCGTGTTTCTACTGTACACGAGCGCATGCCAGACGAATACGGATTGCAGTTCATAGGCCTGCTTGAGCGTACTCGCTGCTCTCCCGCCGCGCTAACAGGAATTTGCCTGGCCTCTGTCGTCCCACCCCTGACCATGAAAATAGCCCAAGCCTGCCAGAAATATCTTAGTCATGCCCCGTTAATCGTGGATGCGGGCGTAAAAACCGGCGTGCGAATCAAGTACGAGAATCCCCGTGACGTGGGCGCCGATCGCATTGTGGATGCGGTGGCGGTGCGGCGTCTATATGGCGGCCCGGCCTGTGTGGTTGACTTCGGAACCGGAACCACCTTTGACGCCATCTCAGCCGCGGGCGATTACCTCGGCGGCGCAATCGCGCCCGGGATTGGGATCGCCGCCGAAGCCCTCTTTAGCCGTGCCGCCAAACTCCCCCGTGTGGATTTGACCCGCCCCCCTTCCGCGATTGGGCGCAACACGCCCCAAGCCATGCAGTCGGGCCTGCTCTTTGGCTACGTTGGCCTGGTTGAGGGCATGGTAGCTCGCTTCCGCGCTGAACTCGGCCCAGAGATGAAAACAATCGCCACTGGCGGCTTGGCAGAAATAATCACCAAAGAAACTGATGTGATTGATATTGTCAATCCTTGGCTAACGCTTGAAGGTCTGCGGATGATTTGGGAGATGAATAGAGGGTAGGGGACTAGGAATCAGGAAAAACAGGTAATCAGAAGAACAGGAAAGCAGGAAATTAAGAACTACTCAACTAACCAACTATCCAATTATCCAACTAACAAACTACCTAACTATGAAACTGCTAACCAACAAACACATCGTACTTGGCATCACCGGCTCTATTGCCGCCTACAAAAGCACTACTCTGGCCTCCATGCTTACTAAAGCTGGCGCAAAGGTGGATGTAGTGATGACCGCATCGGCGGCCAAGCTGGTGGCGCCGCTGACGTTTCAATCTGTTACTGGGCGAAGAGTGTATGTGGATGATGATCTCTGGCAGGGTGGAAGTCACGTTTTACACATCGACCTTGGACAAAAGAACGATGCCTTTCTCATCGCTCCGGCTACGGCCAACACAATTGCTAAATTGGCGCACGGACTGGCCGACAATTTGCTCGCAGTTACGGCTTTGGCCTCGCGGACGCCGCTCTTGGTCGCTCCGGCCATGGACGGCGGAATGTACGCCAACCCCGCCACGCAGGCCAATTTACGCATCCTCGCCGAGCGGGGGATGACCATCATTGGCCCGGCGGCAGGTCACCTGGCTTCGGGATTGTCGGGAAAAGGCCGCATGGTTGAACCAGAGGAATTATTCGGTCGTTTGCGTATGGTTTTAGGCGCGGATGGCCCCCTCTCCGGGCGTAAGGTAGTAGTCACCGCCGGCGGAACGCGCGAACCCATTGACCCCGTCCGGGTGATAACCAATCGCTCGTCTGGCAAGCAGGGTTACGCCTTAGCGCAAGCGGCTCTGGATTTAGGAGCAGCCGTCACCCTCATTAGCGCGCCCACATGTTTGACCGCTCCCTTTGGCGCTGCGCTTCTCAATGTCACCACGGCAGATGAGATGCTCACGGCGGTTATGGGCGCAGTGGAAGATGCCGATGTCCTTATTATGGCGGCAGCTGTGGCCGATTTTAAGCCCGCGGAACAAGCCGATGAGAAGATCAAGAAAGCGGGCGGAGTTCCAACCCTCACGCTTGAACCTACCCTAGACGTTTTGGGCGCGGTCGCCGCCCTCCCCCAGAGTCGTCCACGCCTAATGGTGGGATTCGCCGCCGAAAGCCAGAATCTGCTCGAAAACGCCCAATCCAAATTGTCAGCCAAACAATTAGACCTCATAGTTGCCAACGACATCTCCGCTCCCCAGGCCGGATTTGATGTGGACACGAACCGAGTGACGCTGTTGCGGGCGGATGGCGAAAAACGAGATTTACCATTGATGAGCAAGGCAGAAGTGGCGGAGCGGGTTTTGGGCGTAGTTGTGGATTTATTGGAGGATTTATGAACCGGATTGTGCACGTTTGCGCTCCCCAAGCGTGGGAGGCGGCTAAAAAGTTAGGCGAATACCGGGCGGCTTCTCTGGAGGGGGAGGGTTTTATCCATTGTTCGACGTGGGAGCAAATCTCGGGCGTGATGAACAGGTTCTACGCGGATGTAGAGGAATTGCTGCTACTGAACATTGACCCCGCTAAAGTGACCGCCGAAATTCGCTGGGAGGCAGTAGACGGTGATGAGTATCCGCACCTTTACGGTCCGCTGAACTTAGACGCGGTGGTAGAGACAATTCCATTTGAGATGGATATATTTGGGGTGCATAGAAGGAAATTGGGGTAATTACGAACAAACTGCATCACGATAGAGTGCTGCAACTTCGAATTAACATCTAGCTGCCCGACAGTTTTAATTTGGACGCGGATTGACGCTGATATTCACGGATTCTTTTTTGTTTTTCCACAGAAAAATCCGCGTTTTACGGTGTCCAAAAAAGTCTTGGCTCTTGTGTAGTATTTGCGCAAAAACGCAAGATAAATCTTGCGTTACGGAACGTAGCGCGACATTTATGTCGCCCTTGTCTTTCAGATAAGTGTCGGGTAACTAGAATTAACATCTCTGGTTTGTCGTGATTGACCGTGTAGAGAGCTTCTGATACACTATTAACGTTGAGTTTTGCTCAGGTTTTTTAGAAATTTCAAGGTAGTGATTCTATGTCTCAAGTTTTTTATCGCAAGTGGCGACCACGTTCATGGGATGAGGTTGTTGGGCAGGATCATGTGATTACAACTTTACAGAACGCGGTGGGCGCGGGTCGAATTTCTCACGCTTATTTGTTTTCTGGGCCTCGGGGAACTGGCAAGACGAGTACTGCGCGTTTGTTGGCGAAAGCGGTGAACTGCTTGGCCGAGGATTTAACTAAACGCCCTTGTAATGAATGTGATTATTGCCTATCTATCAATCACGGGGGGTTTCTTGATCTAATTGAAATTGACGCAGCTTCAAATACCAGCGTGGACGATGTGAGAGACCTGCGCGAAAAGATCAACTTTTCGCCTAACCAGGCGCGTTATAAAGTTTATATTATAGACGAAGTTCACATGCTTTCTACGGCGGCGTTTAACGCTTTGCTAAAAACGTTAGAAGAACCGCCATCACACGCTATTTTTGTGTTAGCAACTACAGAAATCCATAAAATACCGGCAACTGTGTTATCTCGTTGCCAGCGGCATGAATTTAGGCGTATTCCGGTGAGCATTATTGTGGAACACTTGCGGGGAATTGCCGAACAGGAAGAACTGGTGGTAGAAGAAGACGCTCTAAAGTTGGTAGCTCGGCAGGCAACTGGGAGCTTGCGGGACGCCATATCTTTATTAGATCAATTGGCTTCTTCAGAGCAAGATATTACTTTGGGGTTAGCTCAAAATGTATTGGGAACGGCGGCTAGCCAATCGGTTTTGAACTTGGTAGACGCTATCATAGAACAGGACGCCGCCCAAGGGCTAAATAGCTTACAAAACGCACTAGATAAAGGAAGTGCCCCGCGCCAATTTGCGCGGCAGATTATTAATTACCTGCGCAGTTTGCTGTTACTGCAAATGGGGAACGCTGAACAATTAGATAGCTCTGCGGATGTGCGAGAAAAGATGAAAACACACGCGAGCGCGTTATCCCCCAGCACACTTTTGAAAATCATCCGTGTTTTTAATGAAGCAGCGAACAAATCACGCAGTTTTTGGCAGCCTTCTCTCCCGTTAGAATTGGCGTTCATTGACGCCTTAGGGAAAGCACATACGCCCAATGAACAGTCATCCCTCGCCCCTCAGAAAAAGGAACGCCGAGAGA
>QMOK01000189.1 GCA_003648195.1 Chloroflexota bacterium
CGAAGAATCTCCTATGTTTACGAGAGGGAGACTCTTCGTTCACTAATCTTAGCTTCGCTAAGACACGTTCTCTCAGAGTGACACATCAACGCTTTTTTATTAAGAGGGAGTGAACGGTTACAATTTTATAGTCCCTAAGGATTATCCATTAAAAATCCTTAGGGATTTTTTAATGGAGTGATAAGGTCTTCACCTTGCAAGACTTTAAAGCGACTGCGAGCATTAAAACATCACATTCGGTTATAATGTTCTTATGAAATCTTCTAGCTCTCCTTTAGCGGACTTCTCTTCAAAGAATGTGCAAAACTTTCTCATTCTTTTGAGTTGGGTCATTTATATTGGAGTACTGCTCATTTCCCGTACTAAGCTTGAATACGCGGAGTTGATTAGCATCGCGGCTATTCCAGTGTTGAGTACGGGATGGCTAACAGGCACGCGCAAGGGTTTTATAGCGGCAATTTTAGGGACTGCTTTGCACATATTTTTGAAAATAGTATTTGAGCATAGCATCTTGAATTGGCAAACTTTTCTTCTTCATCACTTCATAGGCATCATCATTCTTATTTTGGCAAGCATTGTTACGGGGTATTTGCGAGACTTGAACGAACATCAATGGCAGGCAATAAGGGAGTTAGAAATAGCCAAGAAGAAATTGTCGCGCTATGGTGAACTGTTAAATCTGATAAACCAACCTATAATACACTCACTCTCTGCCGTGCAATGGGAAAATAAAATTGCCGACTTTGTGACGCGACTGGGACAATCGGCGCAGGTGGAGCGCGTTTGGTTGTATGAAATTCCCTCCAGATCGCCGGATTCATTTTTGCTGCATCTCTGGCATTATTGGTGCAGGCAAGGGAGTGAAACACCCTCCAAACCACAGTTACAAAAATTCACGCCAGCAGATAGCGGGATAGGGTTTTGGGTCACACACGCCCGGGAAGGGCAATTTGTCACGGGGCAAACGGCTATGCTTCCCCCCGCCGATAAGGCTTTTTTATCCCCCATAGAAAATGGAAGTTTTCTTGTCTTCCCTGTTTTTGCCCTGCACGAGTTATGGGGTATCATCGGATTTGAAACTTCTCAACCTTCGCTCATGCGTGAACAAATAGAGTTGGACGCTATTCGCACTCTTGTCATGATATTGGGAAACACTATCCATCGCAAGGAAATTGAGGAAACTCTCAGCGACCGCGCTAAAGAAATTCAGGCAATCCGTAAAAGCAGCTTTCAAGTATCTTCTACCGACCAACTTGAAACTACTTTGTTAGCGATTTTGGAACAAGTTTTAACCGTTATTCCAGCCTGTGAAGCCGAAATATATCTTTACGCCGACCACAAATTGACGCTAGGGGCATCGCTCCAAAACGCGCGGATGCCTCATTTCGCTGTTGAATTTTCATCAGGCAGCGAACTAGCTTATTCTGCAGCCCGTAAAAATGAAATGCTCCTTATTCCACACATTGGGGAGTACCCTTTGTTTCAGAATGCGCAGGAACATCAGGCGGGGGCGGCTGTTGCTCTCCCTTTGACTATAGCCATGGAAGTTGTGGGAGTGATGAATGTTTGGTTCTCAGAAGCAAGGGTATTCCCAAAAGATGAGGTTCGCATATTGCATCTTTTTGGTAATCAGGCCGCTTTAGCGATTAATAATACTGAATATTTCAAGGCAGAACAAGAACAACGCAAGTTGTCAGAGGCATTGCGAGAAGCAAATTTGAAACTCACCTCTAATTTGGATCTTAGTTCAGTGCTGAGCAGCATCTTAGAACAATGTTTAAAGCTAATTCCTGCACAAGATGCTCACATTTTTCTTTATGATGGAAAAACTCTGGAATTGGGGGCAGTAATATGGAGGGGTTCTAAAAAACAAGAGCCAATGGCAACGCCGCGCGAAAATGGTCTCACTTATTCTATTGCTAGAAGCGGAACCCGGCTTCTGGTGCCCAATATGAAAACACATGAGCTTTTTACGAATGCGCCTCAAAATTGGAAGGGGGCTATTATTGGGCTTCCGCTTAAGTTTAGAGAAAAAGTAATTGGCGTGATGAATATTGCTTTTTCAGAGCCGCGCTCTTTTACTAAGAAAACTCTGCAAATATTAGATTTGCTCGGTGATCAAGCAGCCTTGGCTATTAACAATGCCCGCATATTTGAGACAGAGAAAAAGCAAAGGCAAATAGCCGAAGTGCTTCAAACAACTGGTCAGATCATTAAATCGTCTCTAGACCTAGATACAGTTCTCGACCGCATCTTAACGCAACTGAAAAATATCATTCCTTATGATACAGCAAATTTAGTTTTCATTGAACAAGAAAAAATATATGCTGTGCGTAACCTTGGTTATGAAAAATTTAATTGTCTAGGTGTTTCCGTTCCAAAAGACCTTTCCCAAGAATTAATACAATTTCCAATGTTGCGCAACTTGATAGATACGCAACAGCCAGCCATCATTCCTGATACGGCGTCCGATTCTAGATGGATAGTGACCGATGCGACCTCTTATGTTCGTTCTTGGGCTGGGGTACCGCTTCTTGGTCGCGATGGCGTCATCGGTATCTTACTTCTTAATAAAACCGAAAGGAATTTTTATAAACCTAAGCACGCAGAATGGATTACCGTTTTTGCTAACCAAGCTGCCATAGCCATTGACAATGCACGGTTGTTTGAAAAAAGCCAACAATCTGCACGTAAACTAAAAAGCCTCCATCAGGCCACTTCTACATTGGTGAGTACTTTAGACCTCAACGAGCTACTAGAGAATATCCTAACGGCAGCCATTGAAGCCTTTCCAGCTGCAGAAAAGGGTTCTTTAATGATACATGACCCTGAAACACAAAAGTTAGAAATCCGTGCCGCAAAAGGATATACCGATGAAAGGATAAAACAATTTGCGGTATCTACCAATAACGGCTACGCGGCGTTGGCATTTAAAGAAAAAAAGGCAAAAATATTCGCGAAGATTGACATGACATCTTCTTTCTATTATGAGAGTGAAATTGCTGAAATCAGTTCCATTCAATCAGCTATTAGCGTTCCTCTTATCTCGCAAGAAGAACAACCTCTAGGCGTTCTGTCACTCGACTCTACAAAACCAAACGCTTTTGCCACCGCTAACCTAGAAATGCTCTCTAGTTTTGCAGCAGCTGCAACCAGCGCTATCCTCAACGCCCAACTCCACGCCAAGGTACAAAAACTAGCTATTACAGACACTCTCACCCATTCCCATAACCGGCGGGGATTGTTCCAATGGGGGGAACGAGAATTCATGCGCGCGAAACGCTTCAATCGCGCTCTATCAGTCATTTTCCTTGACCTTGACCATTTCAAACAAGTAAACGATACTTACGGACACGGTGCGGGAGATCAACTTTTGGCTAAAGTTGTGACAAGATGCCAACAAATAACCCGGCAGATAGATATTTTAGGACGCTATGGCGGCGAAGAATTTGTGATTATCTTGCCCGAAACCGCTATTCAAGAAGCTTTCACTATTGCTGAACGAATACGAAAAATTATTTCCGCATCTCCATTTATAATTGACTCAATGGAAATTAAGGTAACCATAAGCCTTGGAGTCGCAGAAATTGAACGTGAAACCCAAAAGTTAGAGGACCTCATCAAGATGGCCGACCAAAGCATGTATCATTCCAAACAGAATGGGCGAAATCAAACTACGCGATACAATTAAGGAGTTCTAATGCACACCAATATAAAATCCCTGCGAACTATCCTCCTTTTATTAACCATAGGTGGAATTTTCCTAATGCTCTACGCTCTATTCACATTCCGCGAAGCGAAAATTATCATTGAATGGGAAACAGCCAGCGAAGTGGATACAGTGGGCTTTGATATTCTTCGCGGAGAGACCCCAGAAGGCGAATTCGTCAAAATAAACGAGCAACTCATCCCCGCTTCTGTCGATCCTTTTAGCGACAATTTCTACACCTACACAGATGATAATGCCCAGTCTCAAACCACGTATTATTACCAACTTTTAGATGTAGAAGCCGACGGAACAACCACCACGCACGGGCCAATTGAAATTACAGCCACCAATCAAAAATGGCTAGAGCTAGTCTTAGCGGGCACAATGCTTCTCGCCGCCTTCATAGGGAAAAAACAAATCCAAAAACAAGAAGAGACCCAAGTCCATGACACATCCCAATAACGTCAAAATAGAAATAGCTAACTTGGTAGTCTCTCTCTCTTGCCATCCTCCAAGTTTGCACAAGCACCTTCGTAAACGTTATCACAAATTCCTCACCGAAGACAAAGCCCAAATAGAAGCGCACATTGAGCTTTCAGGAAAAGAACGCCCTAACGCCTTGCTAGAACCCAAAACCACATTCAACAAAGATACCGTGCGTTTCACCTCACCTGGATTCCAAGGCGAAATAGACTTAAAAACCAAAAAAGCTCAACTACGACTCTCTTCGGCAACGCCCATAGAAGAAATAGACTACCTTATCAGGGTCATTTACGCAGTGCTAGCCTTTGAATCTGGCGGGCTGCTCTTTCACTCCGCGGGAATTGTTCGGGATGGGCAATCTTTTCTATTCTTCGGACATTCGGGAAGCGGAAAAACCACCGTCTCGCGGTTATCACCGCAATACCTCACCCTCAACGACGACCTGCTAATACTTATGCCCCAAGGGGATGGCTGGCAAGCGCACGGAACGCCGTTTTGGAACCCATCCCAAACCAGGCCTTCAGCTCAGCACGCGCCACTGGCTGGCTTGTTCCGCCTGGTGCAAGACAAAAACGTTCACCTAGAAAAAATAAGCAAAGGCCAGGCCTTAGCCGAATTAATTGGAAACATCCCCATCATCCCCCTTTCGGCGCCACGAAACCTGCCCCTCCTCCACAGGCTCGAAACCCTAATTGACGCCATACCCATCTATCATCTGCATTTTCTCCCCGATGATTCTTTCTGGCAAATTATCCAAAAGCAATTCAATATCTCCTAAATGACCAAATCCCTTTTAGGCTCGTTAGCAAGCACGTTCACCGTGCTAGGGCTGCTTTTCCCTTGGACGGGCAAACCCCTGCCCCCTCCCCCAACGCTTGCGCCAAAACCCACGCCTATAAATAGCATTAAGCTGGGGGATTGCACCCCATGGGAACAAGTCAACATCAACGCTTTTGGAATTTCCAGCAATGACAACGGCTCCAATCCCCCTTATGCCTCCGAAGAAGCCTTTGAAGTCGCCGCGTTCCATGGCAAGCTGTATCTGGGGATGGAAGGGGATAATTCCGTGGGGGCGCGTTTATGGCGTTCAACCAACCCTTTGCCACTCCCCGGCGATTGGGAGGAGGTCGCGGCGGATGAGGC
>QMOK01000190.1 GCA_003648195.1 Chloroflexota bacterium
CGGTCATGGCTTTGGTCGCGAAGCCAAAAGAAGAATCATGATCGGGACTTACACTCTTTCATCTGGATATTACGATGCCTACTACGAAAAGGCGCAAAGGATAAGAACTTTAATCAAAAGAGATTTTGAGAAGGCTTTTAAAAAAGTGCATCTTATCGTTGCCCCCACCTCCCCTACCCCTCCCTTTAAATTTGGCGAAAGAATTTCCGATCCTTTAAAAATGTATCTTTCTGACATTCTTACCGTAAGCGCTAATCTGGCCGGCATTCCCTCTCTTTCCCTTCCGGCCGGATTTGACCGTCGGGGACTGCCGGTGGGGATCCAGTTAATGGGACCGCATCTGGGCGAGGAATTGCTTCTGCAGGTAGGTTATGCCTATCAACAGACAACAAACTGGCACAAGCAAAAACCAGATCTAGCCGTTAACGGTTAGACCGCCTAGCCGTACTCTTACGGCCGGGACGCAACTTTAAAACTTGGCTGTAATAGCAGATTTTTCGGATATGTTTTTTATTGCCATTTTATTTCTCATTATCATCATGTTGGTTCTTAATTCCCTAATCAACAAAAAGGGAGGAAGTACCATTTTTTCGAGACAGACAAAGACGTTAATTGGCAGTGAACGAGAAGCGTTTATAAAACAATGGCAAGAAATTAAAAAACTGGTGAAAATTCCCGGGCAAAGCAATAGTAATCAGGCGGTAATTAAGGCGGACCAGCTTTTAGATTCAGTCCTGGCAAGACTGGGCTACCGCGGGAATACCGGCGATAAGCTCAAGGCGGCGCGCAAAAGATTTTCCAACTACCAGAAATACAAAACCGCCTGGAGCGCACACAAGATGAGAAACGCTGTGGTTCATGAGCCGGGTTTTGATTTAATAAAAGAAACAGCCAAAAGTACACTAGACGAGTTTGAGGAGGTATTAAAAGATCTGGGAGCCATCTAGCATCTTAATCGGGAAATAGTCTCTAACTGCTGACTAAGACTCGAGAGCTCGGCACATTTGTAAACTCGGCATGCGGCCGCACGCTGAGTTTACAAATATTTTGAATAAAGCCGCCAGACGGACGCTGAAAAATGTACATCCCTATTATCGGTTTAGAAATTCACGTTCAGCTAAAAACAAGCACCAAAATGTTTTGCGGATGTGATGCCCATATCTGGGGAGAGCCGCCTAATTCCCATGTCTGCCCGGTATGCCTTGGTTTACCGGGGGCATTGCCGGTAATTAACAAAAAGGCGGTAAGCCAGGTGATTAAAATGGGACTGGCTCTAAATTGCAAAATAAACCAAAAAACCTTCTTTGAACGTAAGAACTACTTTTATCCCGACCTGCCCAAGGGTTATCAAACTTCCCAACACCGCCAGCCCTTATGCGTTAACGGCCTCCTGTCGATTGGAGGCAAGAAAGTTGGCATCTGGGATGTTCATCTGGAAGAAGATACAGCCAAATCAATACACATAAAGACCGAAGCAAGCAAGCAAAAACAGGCAACAAAAAAAGAAGGATATACTCTGATTGATTTTAATAAATCAGGCATCCCGTTGATGGAAATTGTCTCGGCGCCGGACATCCGCTCTGCCGAAGAGGCGGTGGAATATTGCAAGCTTATTCGGCAAATTGTCCGCTTTTTGGAAATTAGTGATGCCGATATAGAAAAAGGCCAAATGCGGTTTGAAGTGAATGTATCACTCCGGAAGTTAAAAACGAAAAATAAAAAATCAAAAACTAAAGAAAAACTGCCTGATTATAGAGTGGAAATAAAAAACCTAAACTCTTTTCGCTTTGTCCAAAAAGCAATTGAGTATGAAATTAAAAGGCAGAAGGAGGTGCTGAAAAAGGGCGGAAAGTTAACCTGGGAAACACGCGGATTTGACGAAAAAAGAGAAATAACTGTCAGTCAGAGAGAAAAAGAGCAGGCCAAAGATTATCGGTATTTTCCAGAACCCGATCTCCCCCCGATTGAAATCAGCAATGAAGAAATTAATCAGCTAAAAAAAGAAATTCCCGAACTTCCCCACCAGGCTTATAACCGTCTCATCCAAACCATGGGACTTAATAAAGTCCAGGCAAAAATTCTGTCTCGAGAAAAATCAGTTTTATCCTATTTTGACCGATTAATCCAAACTGACTTAGAACCCAAAAAAGCCGCCAATACTATCATAAATCACCCAGAATTAATCTCTAGATTCTCTCCGTACAAGTTGGTAGAATACCTAAAAAGAGAGCAATCAGGACAGATAACCGATGAAGTAGAACTGGAAAAGCTCGTAAAAAAAATCATCGCCGAAAATCCCAAGCCTGTGAGAGACTATCTGGCAGGTAAAACTGAAGTTTTGCATTTCTTGCTTGGGCAGGTTATGAAAGAAACGAAAGGCAAGGCCGATGCCAAAATTGCCCGCACACTCTTAAAAACTAATCTTGTCCATTAAATAAGAAGGAATCATGAATATCCACTATAGGGGTGATCCACTTTAGGGGTGACACCCTCGGAGAGGGTATCACCCCATCCAAATGATTATCATAAACAGGATAACATCCTCTTTAAGAGCCTATTGTTAAAAATCATGAGTAGACAAGAAGGACCGCCTAGCGCGCTAAGCCCAAAGAAAATAGAAGCAATACGCCAGCAAACGCTGGAACATTTTGAGATTCCCACTTTACATGAGATAGCGGAAGCTGTTAACCAACGATTAACAGAATATGAACAGCAACTGCAAGCTCCATTGTCTCCAGCAGAGCGTGAGAGAATTATCCATGAACTCTGTGAGGCAGAAGAATGGCATCGGCTCTACGACAGATTACAGCTTGCTCACATTGATCGAATGACAGGACTTCCAGACCACGTTGGTGTGGAGCAACGGGTGCACGAAGCTCTTGAAAATGGAACTCCGGTAGCGGTAGCACTTGTAGATATTGACGATCTCAAAAAATTCAACACCGCCTTCAGTCATGCCGGGGGAGATCGTATTATCAAAGCTGTTGTTGACACCCTCAAAACCTGGGTTGAAGCACATCCAGGCACTATTGTGGGGCGCTGGGGAGGCGATGAATTTGTTGTTGTCGCCACAGGGCCAGCAAAGGAAATTCTGTCCAGAAATTTGGACGCTTTATGTAAAAAAATTGCCGAAAACGGCCAGCCTACTCTCGAACAACTACTAGAGGAAAAACAGTCAAAGCAGGTGCAAAGGCAAGAGGAACAAGCAAGGATTCAAGAGAAAATCGGGAAGTTATTAAACCTGGGCAACAGAGAGGCCGAAACTGCAATTGAAGCAACTATAAGAAAATTACACGAAATGCTGGAGGCAGAAATTAGAAACGGAGCAATTGAACCGCCGGATCGAATAACTGTAAGCATAGGCTTTGCCGAGACAACTCCAAAAAAGCCAATCATTGACAAAGATAAGCAGGAAAGTGCGGCCTATGCTCTGATTGCCGAAGCGTCAGAGTGTGCACAATGGGCAAAGCAAACAGGCAAGAATCGGACTTACAAGTATAGCTAGCCCACAAGTGTTTTAACCTTTTCCGCCTCCCTCTACAATCTACAAAACTACACCTTGATGTTCCCCCAGCGATTTAACTAATATTGTAATTACAAACAGCCCGCAATGCTGCACTTTACTTGTAATATAGAGTCTTGCCGTGTGTTGGATGTTACTGCGGTTAGTGCGCGATCTAAAGCGCACTAACCGCAGCACCACAAAGGCAGGCGGCAAGCGTGTTCTATCACAACCGGGTTGGGCATTTATGACCTTATGCATAATAATTGCTAGCTTACACTAATCAAATCTGCCCCGACAATAGACCTGTCTCGATGTCCAAATTTGTTCATCTACACGTACACACCGAATATTCGCTTCTGGACGGCTTATGCAAAATAGACGAGCTGGTTAAGAAAGCTCAAGAGTATAAAATGCCGGCCGTGGCTCTTACCGATCATGGGGTAATGTACGGGGCAATTCCCTTTTACAATAAAATGCGCTCCGCCGGCATTAAGCCAATTATCGGGTGTGAAATCTATTTGGCTCCCCGCGGGTATCAAGATAAAGAAGGTGCCAGAGACCGCAACTACAGTCATCTCACCTTATTGTGCGAAAATAACGAAGGGTATCAAAATCTTATTAAATTGGTCACACGCACTCATCTAGAAGGCTATTACTACAAGCCTCGTGCCGATTACCACCTCTTATCACAATATTCCAAAGGCCTGATATGCCTTACCGGCTGCCGCAAGGGGCTGGTTTCTCAAAACTTAATCTCAGACAAGTACGAAAAGGCTAAAAGAGAGCTCTTAAAACTTGCCGCCATTTTTGGCAAAGACAATACCTTTATTGAAATTCAGATATTTGGGGTAAAAGCAAAAGATCAGAATTATCGTGATTCTCTAAAACTTAAAAGTGAGGCAATTAAATTATCTAAAGAAACGGGAATTGATCTGGTGGCCACCAATGATGTCCACTATGTAGAAGCAGAAGATGCGCAGGCTCAAGAGATTCTCTTGTGCATCCAAACTAAAGAAACCATAAACAATCCTAAACGCAAGATGAGTATGATCAATACCCCCGACTTTTATTTCCGCTCACCAAAAGAGATGGCCGACCTCTTTGCGGATGTTCCCCAAGCTTTAGCCAACACCATAAACATTGCCGAGCGCTGCCACCTGGAAATTAAAACCGGCAAACCGATCTTTCCCAAATTCAGCATTCCTTCTGGTAAATCAGACAGCGCTTACCTGCGTGAACTTACCGATCAGGGTTTAATACAAAAATTTGGGGAAATTACTCCCCAGATAGCCAAAAAAGTCAACTATGAACTAGGAATCATTGACGAGAAGGGGTACAACACCTACTTTCTTATCTGTTGGGACTTAGCCAAGTGGACGCGGAGACAAAAAATTCCCATCAGCACCCGCGGTTCGGTCACCGCCAGCCTGGTGGCCTATGCTCTGGACATCACCAACATAAATCCGCTAGAACATAATCTTCCTTTTGACCGTTTTTTAAACCCTGAACGGCCTTCTCCCCCAGATATAGACTTTGATATCGCCGAAGACAAACGGCAGGAGGTAATTGAATACATCTATCAAAAATACGGATGGGATCACGCGGCTCAAATAATTACCTTCGGCACCATGGAAGCCAGAGGCGCGATTCGTGATGTAGGAAGAGTTTTAGACCTGCCCTACAGTGTTCCAGACCGAATTGCCAAGCTAATCCCTCCCGAATCAAGCATCCAACAGGCCATGGATTCTGTTCTGGAACTTAAAGAAGAATACGAAACTGATCCCGAAGTTCACCAGCTAATTGATATTGCCCAGAAAA
>QMOK01000191.1 GCA_003648195.1 Chloroflexota bacterium
ACCAAATGTCATTGCGAACCCCCGCTTTTTGGGGGTGTGGCAATCTCCCCGACCGTAGTGTACTTGTGCTAACTGGGAGGCTGCCACGTCGCAAAATACGCTTCTCTCAGCGACATATTGATTGGGTGTGCTAAAAAGTTGTTGGTTAAACCTTAGCCCCCCCTCTCAATCCGCAATCGCATGTGAATATGGAATCAATTCCATGCCCTAAAACGGGCACTCGCGTGCCCTACTACGAGCCTATCAAATTACACTTGACAGGGAGCAGAACTTTCCAACAACCTTTGAGTGTTCCCTATTGATTTGGAAAGTGTCTGCTTATTTGTGAACCGTCCCGATTTTTCTGTGCAAAAACAAAAAAGAATCCGTGAAAATCAGTGTCAATCCGTGTCCAAATTAAAACTGCCGGGTAGCTAGTGACGTGTCAAGCTTAAAGTGATTTGTTCGTATGACGCACGAAAGTGCGTCCTTGCCAAAAATGGGCACTCTCGTGCCCTACTACAAACCATCTTTTTATATTTGACAGCCTACTAGATTGGCTCATCTGTTGAATGTGTGCAACAAAAGGCGATATAAATATCGCGTTACGGTTTCATAGGACGACATTCATATCGTTTTGCACATTTTTCATACATGAGCCACTTCCAAAATATTCGATTTTTGTTCTCGCTAGCAACCAGAAAGCCTGTGAAAAAGTGGGCAACTTGTTTGTAGTTATCCGCTTTTTCACAGGCTCTATTGCTGCTACTACGATTTTTCTCTTTTTAATCAATTCACTTGACTCTGCAATTCTCGGTGGGCTACCGCTTTACTAATTCGCGTCATAAATTATTACACAATCGCGCCCAGCGTCTTTGGCTTTGTACAATGCTTTATCAGCGTTCTGGATAAGTTCTCGAGCATCTAAACCATGAGCTGGAAATTCAGAAATTCCCGCAGAAAAACTGACCCCAAATTCTCTCTTGCCAACAGCAATTTTTTCCTTTGACATGGCTTCTTTCCATTCCATGGCTCGATTATATGCAACTTGCTTAGATGTTCCATATAAAATAACCAGAAATTCATCTCCAGCATAACGACAAAAAGTGTTTTCTGTTCGACACAAAGCTCCGATTTTTTCTGACAAGAATAATAAAGCTTGATCTCCTCCCTCTACATGCCCGTACATATCGTTAATCTCTTTGAGATGATCTAAATCAATGATAACAATGCTTAGGTACTTTTTGCCACGCGATGCTTTGGCAAGTTCCCGATGAAGTGTTTCTTTCATGTAACGGCGATTGAAAAGTCCGGTGAGCGGGTCACGAATAGCCTGTTCTCGCAGAGCGGTTTCTAATGCTTTTATTTTTGCCAATTGGTCTCTTAACTGAATGTTAGTGTTGAAAAGTATTTCTTTTTGGCGTAATTCGGCAGTCATTTGATTGAATCGCTCGCCCAAATAACCTATTTCATCATTGGTTGTGACCACAACTTTTGCATCAAGGTCACCTTCCTGAACACGCCGCATTGCTATACGAAGTGCAACTAATGGGCTTGTGACACCGCGAGTAGTAAAAAAAGCTAATCCTACACTAGTAAGGCCACTAGCGATTAATATAAATATTTGTAATATTCGTAAATTAGCCAGCACCGTTTCAGGGTTTGGCACAGAGAGCAACATTTGAGCGCGTTGCCAAGTGAGAGCAACAAGCAAAGTCGGCAATAAAATTCCAGTGAACAAAAATACAATCAATAATTTCCAGAACATGGGCAAGCGAAAAGCACGTACTTCATTCAAGTTCCCATCCGGAAAAAAGAAAGGGACGATGGGACGCCACAGCAAATCATCCAAAAAATAGAGCAAAGTCACCGCAGTCAATCCCCCCCATCCAAATAAACCAATAAAGACACGGCTAGATCCGGTTACATATGCCGCAATAACACTGGATGAAAACCACATCAGAGCCGCCATTCCCGCTGCATATAAAGGAAAATTAAGTACGTTCCGCTTTACGTTTTGAGGTATATCCTCAGGACTTTTCTCGCCAGCTTCGATAAGGTAATACCATTTCTTGAAGTTTCTTTTGTGTTTATTGGGATGGTTCATTTTGAACCAGAAATTAGTGGACACTTTTTCTCACGGGTAGACGCCCAATCGCATTGGGCACGCCTAATTTTGGCACGCCTAATTTTGGCGCCAACGCGGTTGGCTCGCTACCCAAAGTGTAAAGTTAATTGTGAACCATCCCTGTTTATTTCCCCAGCCTATGCCAGAAAAAAAGAAAACTACAAATATAGCTACAAATATGAAAGAATCTAAAGTCTCAAGTGACCTGATACTCTGCTCCGTCGTTGGCGCTGGGTCGATAACATTCAAGTAAAAAAAGGTCATGAAAGCACCAATGGTGTTAACAATACCAGACGCGATACGCTCTTTACGAAAAATAAATCTTAAATCTCTTTTATTTGACATGTGAAATCCATTATCATACTTTTCTGCGCACTCAGCCATCTAACAGATTGCTTAAGCTGCCCGCCGACTTTGTAAACGCAACCCAATTTTACCCTGAAAAACTGAGCAAAAATCGCGCCGCATCCCCTAAGCCGAAGGTGGGGGACGTAACGTTCATGCTGCACCTTCTTAACGATGTTTCGCTAAATTTTTCTCAAGATATTAGCGGATTTGTTTTTCTAAGTATATCACCAGTGGATTGTTTTTGCGGCCTAAGTTTTGGGGTTTGTCGCAGCGGCTTGTGCGGTTTGGCGATAGTGTCTGCTGTTAAGTTGACCCACCGGGGATGGCACATCCCTGACGCTATTTTGCACAAGGCTAAGGTTACAGAATATGTTCGGGGCAAGGCGCAAGGGATGCGAATCCCCCATCCCCGGCGGCAACGGGAAGTTCCTCATCAAAATTACTGGCGAATAAAGCTAATATTTACTACACTGCCGCTTCCAATCTCGCTCTCGATCTCAATTTCTCCCTCCATACTTTCAACTAGTGTTTTCGCAATTGGCAGGCCTAGCCCAAAGCCGGGGGTGATGGTGCTCTCTTCGCCGCGATAGAAGCGGTCGAAAATATGTGTTAATGTCTCTGTTGGAATGCCTTCACCATGGTCTTGCACGCGGATTTGAACATGCGCCCCTGCGCACGCGGCAGAAACGTTTATCTCTCCCTTTGAGTGTTTGAGCGCGTTATCCAGTAATATGAGCATGACCTGTTTGAAGGCATCGCGATCGCCAAGGATGGAGCAATTATCGGCTACCGATAATTGGATAGAGCGACCGCCATCTAGTTGGCGCACTTGGCGGACGCTTTCTTCAATTACGGGAGACAAATTCAGCGTTTCTTTTGCCAGGCTGCGCCCGGCATCGGCACGGGCAAGCAACAAAAGGTTGTTCACCAGGCGGATAAGGCGGTCGCTTTCATCTACCATATCTAACAAAATATCATCCTGCATTTCTGCGGCAGGCTTTCGGCGCAGCAGACCCAAATTTCCACGCAGGGTTGTGAGAGGGGTGCGCAACTCGTGCGAGACATCGGCCACAAAATTTCGCTGCATTTCGAGCGAATGTTCCACTTTTTGATAGGCATCTTGTAAACGGGAAAGCATCTGATTGAAGGTATTCGCCAAGCGTCCAATTTCGTCTTGCGGGCCTATATAGTTCACGCGGCGGGCGAAATCTCGTTCGTGTCCTATGGTTTGGGCGGTTTTTGTGATGCGCTGAATGGGACGCAGGGTTATGCCAGAGAGTACCCAGCCAACGCCAAAAGCGATTAAGATGGTGATGATACCTGCTCCCCCTAGGGTTGTGGCAAGAGAAGCTAAGGTGCGGTTTCGTTCGGTTAAGGGATGAGCAATTTGTACAATATAGGCAATTTCACCACCCTTAACAACGGGGCGGTTGTAGATGAGCATTTCTTTTTCTAGGAAAAGACCTTCTTCCCATCTCTCTTGTTTTGCCTGCAAGGCTGCCAATCCCTTATCGCTCAATGGGAGGGCATCTTCTTCACGCCCCGCAGGGCTGGCAATCAAATTTCCATTTGCATCCAAAACACGCACAATCTCTCGCTCTCGCAAATCTTGAAAGGCTTGTTCACCGGAAAACTCATTAAATTTTTTTGGTGGAGGCGGAGCATAACGGTTCAGGTCTTTCTGGAAATCAATGGGATCTGTGCGAAGCAGTGCTTCTACCATTCTTTGGCTATTTTCAACCATATCTAGTTTGAGCAAACGAAGCGTACCTTGTGACTGAATGGAATAAAGCGCAACGCCAAAGATAATTAGGGTTAACGCCAAGATAGCACTATAGAGGAGGGTCAGGCGTAATCGAATAGACATTATTCTTCTCTCAAGACATAGCCAATGCCACGTACAGTATGGATGATGCGCGAGCCGCCGCCGGCCTCTAATTTTTTACGCAGATAACCGACGTAAACCTCCAAAACGTTATCATCACCATAAAAATCGTAGCCCCAAACTTCGTTAAGAATCTGACTGCGTTCTAATACCTGGCGTGGATGCCGTAAAAACATGTGCAGCAGGTTGAATTCAGTCACCGTAAAAGAAATGGGTATATCTCCGCGTTGGACTTCTCGGGTGACAGGGTCTAGTGAAATATCAGCGTACGAAACCGGCCGATTTTCGGGTTTGGCTGCCACTCGGCGCAGCATAGCATGGACGCGCGCGACCAACTCGGCTGGGGCAAAGGGTTTCACCAAATAGTCATCGGCGCCACTTTCCAATCCCTCCACCCGATTTTCAATGGCATCACGAGCTGTCAGCATGAGGATCATGGTTTCATCCTCTTTATCTCGTAATTTTTGGATGAAGCTAAGCCCATCCATTTTGGGCATCATCCAATCTGCAATGATGAGATCGGGGTTATGGTTTTGTACCAGGGGGAGAGCCTCCAGTCCATTAGTGGCGGTAACCACGTTGAGATTCTCATAGATCAACGTGCGCTGGAGCATTTTTAGTAATTTGGGGTCATCATCAACAATTAGAACGGTAGGCATCAATTATTCCTTAAATTTCGGAGACTTAAATTCACCTTATCACAACCCTATTATATATGATTTTCCTGTGAAAAAGCTGTGAAAGCAAAAGCGGAAGATTCTCTCAGCCTTTTCACAGCTTCTTCTTGGTTTTCTCACAGGTTAAAAACCTACAATTAGATTGGTAACCGTTCACTCCCCTCTAATAAAAAAGCGTTGATGTGTCACTCTGAGAGAACGTGTCTTAGCGGAGCTAAGATTAGTGAACGAAGAGTCTC
>QMOK01000192.1 GCA_003648195.1 Chloroflexota bacterium
ACTCTAAAGCATCTCCCGGTTTCCCTTGCGCGGTGTCCATTCCCATTGCCATGGCATAATTAGCCATCTCGGAACCCACAAAACCAATAGCGGCCATCATTGCCTCAGAGCCGGCCTTACAAGCAAATTCCAAATCGGCGGCTTGGGTGCAGGGAACAATGCCCAACGCCTCGGCAACAATGGTTGAAGTTGGCTTAACCGCATAGGGATGAGATTCTGAACCTACCCATACGGCACGTATCTCCGTAGGAGAAATCTCGGCCCTAAGCAGCGCGTTCCGCCCGGCCTCAATAGACATTGTTACCGTATCCTCATCAAGACCAGGAACAGATTTTTCAGTGACGGGCGTTCCCCCCATCCCGCCTGACCAAATGCGAGAAATCTCAGCGGCAGGCAAACGATAACGAGGAACATAAGCCCCATAACCAACAATGCCAACGGGACGAGAGGGTTTGAGTAATTTTGTATGTTCGTCAATCATAGATGGTCTTTCCTTGGTAAGTGATGAAATTTAGAGGTTGAGGTACATTTACCGCTCTCAATTACTCTTCAAGTCTTTTAATACCTCTTGAGCGCGGTCAAGTCTAACCGCATTTTCAGAGACAAGTTGTTGAGCCACGCGAGTGATCATTTTACCCGAAGCACCCGCCGAGATAGCCACTTGCCGAGCGTGCAGTGTCATATGCCCTTTTTGAATACCTTCGGTGGCCAAAGCTCGTAAAGCAGCCAGGTTCTGGGCCAATCCAGCCGAAACGATAATCTCGGCTAATTCGCTGGCAGTGGATATTTCCATCAACTTCAACATTTTTTGAGCAACGGGGTGTACTCTTGTCGCGCCTCCGACTATGCCAACCGCAAGGGGCATTTCTAACACACCCACCAAGTTTCCTTCGGCATCTGCGCCCCAAGTAGAAAGGGAGCGATAACGCCCTTCTTGTACGGCGTAAGCGTGCGCTCCAGCTTCTACCGCTCGCCAGTCGTTGCCAGTGACTAATACTACCGCATCCACTCCATTGAGAATTCCTTTATTATGCGTAGCCGCTCGGTAGGGATCCGCATCCGCGAAAGCCCAGGCAGCAATGATACCATCCCGCACCTCTGGGCCAGAATATTCGTCAAACGCCAGGTCTGCTAAGGGAATGGTGCAAGATGCTCGCGCTAAACGCTTGTCGGCTAAATTAGAGAGGATGCGTAAGTGCACTCTTCCGCCGGTGATTTCTTCAAGGTGCGGGGCAAGCCGCTCGCAGGCGGTGTTAACGGCGTTCGCGCCCATAGCGTCTCGCACGTCAACAATGAGATGAACGACCAAAAAATTGCCTATTGCCGTGCCGTTCAAAACGCGGACTTCAATATCTTTTGGTCCTCCGCCTAATTTAGTGAGTACGGGGTCTATGTTAGCAATTTCAGCCAGAAGATGTTCTTTTTGCTCTAAGATTGCCAATCGCGCCTTAGAAACATCTTCTACACCTAAAATTTGAAGTTGACCTATCATTTCTGGCACGGCGGCCTGAGCTTGAAAGCCTCCGCCACGCCGGGCCAGTTTGGCCATGTAAGAAGCTCCGGCCACAATTGAAGGCTCTTCAACGGCCATGGGAATCAGCACATCACGGCCATTGACCAAGAAGTTGAGCGCAACCCCCACGGGCAAGGCATGCCGGCCAATAACATTTTCTATCATGTTATCGGCCTGTTCTAACGAAAGTCCTTTCTCTCCGCTCAAAACAGGCACATCATCAGGGTCTAGAAAACCCATCCCCACCAGTTTTTGTTGACGCTCTTTGATTGGCAAAACGTAAAATCCAGCTATACGCGAACTTTTTTTGTTAAACGCCATGGTATCACCATTCCATACTCAACAAGAAAAACTGAACACTCTCAATGCTAAAAGCACTTTAAGATAAATATGCTGGCAAAAACTCTCAATATTCTCTAAAATGCGGTAAAATAAAAACCGGTGAAAAAATATGACAAACTTAACCCCAAAACAATTAGATAGTCAACTAGGCACGTTTCAGCAGGTTAACCGCGAATTGGGCGAAGATTTATCGCTAGACACTCTTTTAGAGCGCATTGTCCGATTGGCACGCGCCCAGGTTAAAGCGCGTTACGCTACATTAGAGCTTCAGGACGATAAGGGGCTAGTAGGGTATTTCGTCCGGGTATGCCTTTTGAATGGTGAAGTAAAACGCGTTTTCGAGAGAGAGTGCGGAGAAAATCAGTCAGGGTCAAATGCGACTCTGAAGATACCAATTTTATCGGGCGAGCGCGTTCTGGGCAAGCTTCTTCTCAGCGACAAACAAGATGCTGCTGAATTTACGCCAGATGATGAGCGGTTAATGAAAACCCTCATGGCCTATGCTTCAATTGCCATTACCAATGTAAGATTGTACCAAAATATTCTCGGTTGCGACCGCCAACTCACCCAACAAAATGAAGATTTATCGCTGATTAATGATCTAGCTCAGACTGTGGCTAATTCGTGGGATATTAAAGAAATCATGAGCCAAACTTTATCCCACGTGCTGAATTATCTAAAAATGACAACGGGAGAAATTTACTTGCGTGATAAAGGGGGAGATGACTTGCGCTTATCGCTTTTGCGGGGAGAACATTTTGAGGCTTTTTACTCTAAGAATATTTTCCGCGTTGGGGAGGGGATTGTTGGCAAGGTGGCGGAACAGGGAAAACCTCTGGTGTGCTACTCCCTGGCGACTGACCCCCGAATTTTGCGCCCTGCTGTTCCCAAGGCGGGATTCCGTTGTTTAGCGGGAATCCCTCTCCTGGCGCGGCGCAAAACAGTAGGCGTGATGACTCTTTCGTGCAAGGATGAGCATCAATTCACTGACCGAGAATTTGATTTATTAACCACTATTGGCACCTGGGCTGGGACGGCGATTGAAAACGTCCAACTCCAGCAACAATCTAACAGGGTAGCTGTTTTAGAAGAGCGTGAACGAATTGGGATGGACCTCCACGATGGCATTATTCAGTCGTTGTATTCTATTGGCCTAACTCTAGACTACGTGAAGGTAATTCTCAAAGAAGAAAACGATACAGAGAATGCTTTAAAAAGGCTCATGCTAACTACGAACGGAATAAATAATGCCATTAATGACATCCGCTCTTACGTTTCGGGCTTGCGCCCCAGCCAAATGCAAGCAGATAAAACTCTTCCCGAAAATATAGCCTTTATCATTGAGCAATTTGAAACTTACTCTCAAATAAAGGGGGAGTTGATATGTTCTTCAAAAACATTCCCGAATCTTCCTTACGAAAACACGGTAACCCTTTTCCATATTTGTCAAGAGGCGCTAGCGAACGCTGCCCGTCATTCCCACGCTACCAAGGCAAGGGTCAATCTTTGGGCGGAGAACGGAGCGGTTCACTTGGAAATTTCTGATAACGGGAAAGGTTTTAACGTTGACTCTACGAAAAAAAACCTGGGGCACGGACTCTCTAATATGCAACGCCGCACACGTAAAGTTGGGGGCAGCATTAAAATTGACTCGGCTCCGCTGCGAGGAACTTGTGTGCAGGTTTGGGTTCCCAATGGAGAAGTGGAGTGCGGAGAGGAACGAGTGGCGAGTTAGGATATAGGGTGGTGAATATCAAGAGACGCGGCATGTCACATCTATAAATAATGACCAAATTCAAAAATAAATACCGCATAGAATCTACCCGTCTGCCAGATTGGGATTACACTACCCCTGGTTGGTATTTCGTCACCATCTGCACCAAAAATCGAGAACCATTTTTTGGGCAGGTGGTTAATGGCGTGATGCGTTTATCCCCCATCGGGGAAATTGTCGCCGAGGAATGGCAGAAAACCGAAGAAATCCGAGAAAATGTGACTATGGATGCATCGGTAATCATGCCCAACCATGTGCACGGGGTTATTATCATTCATGAACAACGGGATGATGACAATGTGGTGATGCCCGGTTTTACCGCTAACCCTGTGGCGATGGCCCAATCTGTAGAGACGCCCCGACGGGGCGTCTCTACAGATTGGGGGCAAACCGCCAAGGCCACCCAAAATTGGAAATCAGGTTCCCTAGGAGCCATCATCGGGCAAATCAAATCCGTCTGCACCAAACGCATCTGGGCAGCAGGATACCCTGAATTTGGATGGCAATCCCGATTTTATGATCACATTATCCGTAACCGGGAATCCCTGGAACACATCCGGGCTTATATTTACAACAATCCCAAACAATGGGAAGATGATGATTATTTTCTAGGAAATAGTGACCTATGAACGCTACAGCAAAAATGAGGGAGGGATGTAAGCGAGGAGCATGACACAACAATATCGGATAGCCCACAACAAGCTCTATCCGATACCACCACGAATCCAAAGTCCCCGACATTTTATAAATATCGGGGACTTTTTATTTTTTCAAAAATGGGGGGATTCTAATTCAACGCCGGAACATGCACAGCATCAACAATCCCCACAATCACAGAGATGACGCACCCATCGGGCTGGTTGAGCGTCTGACGGGCGGCGTTGCCCTCTCGGTTGACAAGGACGGTATCCCCCACCCCCGCGTGAGTATTGTCCAAGGCAACGAAATCCCCTTCGGGTGGGTCACCGGGCAGGGTCAGAGGCTGCACTACCAATAGGCGTCTATTCTTATAGTGCGGGTGGCTGATGGTGGTAACAATGGTGCCGGTAACTTTGCCAATGATCATTAGGTGTACCTTGTGTAACCCTCTTTGAGGGTGTAATCGAATTCTCCGTCAGGGCGGACAGTGAGTTCGTCTACAATGCCAATTAACGCCAAGTCTACGGGAACGAATTTATGCTCTTGCATTGCCAGCGCTGCCTCGCGGGAGCGCACCATGACGCATAAATCACCCGGCCCAGCCTGAACCACATCCACAGCTACTTGCAAGGGTCCGGTTGGCTCCAGGTGCTTGTTAAGCGGCTCAACGATGAGCAACTTCATCCCCTTAAGGTCGGGGTATTTGATGGTACAAACGGCTGTTCCGCGCACACGTCCAAAAAGCATTTCTAATTCCTGTATTCTATCCTCTGACAATTACTCACCACAAAGACACCAAGGGCACAAAGAGATTTTTTGAGTACACAAAGAAAAACTTTGTGTATTTTGTGCCTTTGTGGTAATTTACTTCGTACTCACGTTTTGGAGAACGCGCTTGATGATTGTTTCTAAAAGCTGCGCATCAAC
>QMOK01000193.1 GCA_003648195.1 Chloroflexota bacterium
TCCAGTGACTAAAGAGTGGAATTTAGTGGAAGATCGAGCTGATTATCCTTATTCAAGTGCCTGTTTTTATGATCGAGATGAACTAGCGGCTATCGTTGTAGACGACGCAAGGCAGTATTTATAACAAATGGATGTATCCTAGAAGGACGCCGCCGTGGACGGGCGGCTAGAGCATTTTAGTTTACTAGAGCAGATGAAATTGGCGGACAAACAAACCATCATGCCCAAGACATCAAAGGCCAAACCCATTCTCAAACGCATCACAATGCTTCTTGTGGGAGCAGTTTTGTTGCTGTCTGCGTGCAGCATATCTCAAGAGATAACGCCTACGCTGTCTGCGTCCACGCAGGAACCGCCTACTCTCACCTCTTCGCCAACAGCCTCAATAACCGCGTCTCCAACCCCAAAGCTAACGAGTGTTCTCGTGGAGATGCTCTTCACGTCTACGCTCACTTCCACGCCTAAGAACACGTCCACACCCACCCCTACGCTGCCCTCGCTGGAGTTCTCGATTCCCTCCCCCACTGCGACAACCACAACTGAGTCTCCCTGGCGTCCACCAGCTTATCCTGTTCCCTGGGCGCCTACGTCTCACGATCACTTTTATTTTTCCCGTCCTATCGCGGCAAAAGATGTTAAGTTGCCGTTCACAAATTATCGCTATGCCAATGTCTTCTTTGGCGATCATGTTCACACGGGGATGGATATTCCCGCCGATCTGAGAGAGTCTGTTCTGGCTGCCGGGGATGGCAAGGTCGTTTGGGCCGGGTATGGCCTTTACCGAGGCGGCATTAGTCTAGATGATCCTTACGGAATATCGGTGGTTATCAAACATTCTTTTGGGTATCAGGGACAGCCTCTTTTCACCGTCTACGCTCACCTTGACGAAACCATAGTCCACGCTGGAGATATTGTAGCCGCAGGGGACGAGATTGGTTTGGTCGGAAATACCGGAGAGTCCACTGGCCCGCATTTGCATTTTGAGGTGAGGGTTGGCGAAAACGATTTCTTTGCTACCCGAAACCCAGCCTTGTGGCTGGCACCACCTCAAGGCTGGGGCGTGCTGGCAGGGCAAATAATGTCGAGTGGTGGAAGATTGCTAGAGAATGAATCTGTTTATATTCACAGTAGACTTGATGTAGAAAATGAAGATGAAGAAGATGAAGTGTGGATTGCGAAATCTTATACCATGGAAGGCATCAATTCTGATCCGTACTACCAAGAAAATTTCGTCCTAAGCGACTTGCCAGCCGGTTATTATCGAGTAAATATTCCATATATTTGGACGGTATTCACAAAAGTAATTGAGATTCGTCCCGGAGAAGTAACTTACATCACATTTGAAGGTTGGAAGGGGATTAACGTAACCGAGCCACCAAAACCAGAGATATTATTCACGCCCGCCCCTTGACGCTTAGAACGTTTGTGCTAAACTAAGCGCAGGGAAGAGGTGGTGAGGTGACCAGGTAATGAGGGGCGAGGTGATGAGGAAACAGTCACCAATATACCAATCCCTAGTTTCCCAATATACCCACTTACTGATACAATATATCAGAAATTAATATCTAAGAAGAGGAGATAAAAAATGGCAGAAGAAGCCCGCGAGGCAGCCTTAAACAAAACATTAAAAGACATCACAAAACGCTTCGGCGAAGGAGCTATTATGAAAATGGGAGATGCCAAGCACCTAAAAGTTGCATCCATTCCAACCGGCGCTCTTTCGTTAGATATCGCCCTCGGCGTGGGGGGGATTCCCAAAGGCCGGGTGACAGAAATATACGGCCCAGAATCGTCTGGCAAAACTACTTTGTGCCAGCATATCGTGGCCGAGGCTCAAAAACTGGGCGGCACAGCGGCGTTCATAGACATGGAGCACGCGCTAGATGCCTCTTACGCGGCCAAGTGCGGCGTTGATATTGAAAACCTGCTCATCTCCCAACCAGACACAGGAGAACAAGCCCTCGAAATCACCGAATCTCTAGTACGCTCTGGAGCGGTGGCCATAATCGTCATCGACTCTGTAGCGGCTCTCGTTCCCCGCGCAGAAATTGAGGGCGACATGGGAGACGCTCACATGGGTCTCATGGCTCGGCTCATGTCCCAGGCACTGCGTAAACTTTCTGGCGCCATCAAACAAACCAATACCGCCGTGATCTTCACCAACCAGCTCCGCGAAAAGATCGGCGTGGTCTTCGGTAACCCCGAAACAACCCCCGGCGGACGGGCGCTCAAATTTTATAGCTCGGTACGGCTGGATATTAGGCGCATACAATCCATAAAAAGCGGAACTGATATCATCGGCAGCCGCGTGCGCGTGAGAGTGGTCAAAAACAAAATCGCCCCACCCTTCCGCACCACAGAATTTGACATTATGTACGATGAAGGCATCTCGAAAGTTGGCGACCTGCTTGACTTAGGCGTAGAAAAAGATGTCATCGACAAAAAAGGTTCCTACTACTATTACGGAGAGCCAGAACTTCGTCTGGGGCAGGGTAGAGAAAACGCCAAAGATTTCCTGCGTGAAAATCCTGACATCACAGCAGAAATTGAAGCCAAACTCCGCAGGATGACACTAGATGAAGACGCTGAAGAGGAAATTGAAATCGCAGAAGAATAGGCCTATCCCCCTATTAGTAATCACAATTAGCCTCATTCTCCTGACAATTCTGCTCACTGGCTGCCAGGAAGATGAGGCTATTCCTACGCCAGGCATCTACAAGCCGCCCACGCCCGCCCCTACCAGCTCCCCCACCCAGCGCATCTCCGCAACCACGAACGCCTCTTTAGCCTGCAACGACTATCTCACCTTTATAGATGATATAACCATTCCTGATGGAACCAAAGCCGCGCCGGGGGAAATATTGGTCAAGCGTTGGCGAGTTAAAAATACGGGGGATTGCAATTGGGGCATGGGATACTCGCTCCGACTCATATCCGGCCCTGATTTGGGCGCATCTTCTCCCCAAGCTCTGTACCCCGCCCGAAAGAACAGCAAAGCAATCCTGCAAATCACCTTTACCGCTCCAGAGCAAGGCAACTACACCAGCATGTGGCAAGCCTACGATCCCCAAGGCAATCCCTTTGGAGATGCGTTTTATATTGAGTTTATGGTTGAAGATAAAGAGTGAAATGTTAGTAGTATACGAGACACAAATCGCAAGTTGGAAATCGCAAGCTAGGAGCTAAAATGAGCAAATTAAGTAAAAGCGCCCAAAAAGTGCAAAGTGCCTTAGAAAAACACGGATTAGCTCTCTTGGTAGTAGAACTCCCCAAAAGCACACGAACCGCTGTTGAAGCGGCCAGCGCGGTAAACTGCCAAGTGGGGCAAATTGTCAAATCATTAATCTTCAAAACCGTAGAAAGTCATCGCCCTGTCCTAATTCTGACTAGCGGCGCTAATAGGGTCAACGAGAAAGCAGTCGGCGAAATTATAGGGGAAGCAATCAGCCGCGCATCTGCTTCTTTCGTGCGCGAAAAAACAGGATTCGCTATTGGGGGTGTAGCTCCCATCGGGCATAAAGAAAAACCACTTACCTACATTGACCAAGATTTACTAGCATACAATGAAATCTGGGCCGCGGCAGGGACACCTCACGCGGTTTTCAAACTCACGCCAGAACAATTGCGCCAGGCCACGCAGGGGGAAGTCATTTCAGTGCTATAGGGAAATTGCCACACCACCAGCTTAAAAAGGGAGAATTCACATGACACACAATCCAGTTATATCCATGTTAGGACGCAAGCTCCGCTTAGCCGTCATAGGCGGAGGGCCGGGGTCATTTATAGGCGCGTTGCATCAACTAGCCGCCAGGTTCGATAATCGCTATGACCTCATTTCTGGGGTGCTATCCTCAGACCCTCTTCGGGCAAAAAAAGCCGGCGCGGAATTTGGCTTCGCACCCGACCGCATTTACACAGACGCCATAAAAATGCTCAACGCTGAAGCCTCACGCAGTGACGGCGCGGACGTGATTGCCATTATGACGCCCAACGACAGTCATTATAAATACGCGGTTGCCGCTCTAGAACGTGGTTTTGACGTTATTTGCGATAAGCCAATGACCAACACTCTTGAAAATGCAGAAAAACTCCATAAAAAAGTTCAAGAATCTGGGCTAGTGTTTTGCCTAACGCACAACTACACCGGCTACCCCATGGTGCGGCAAGCGAAAGCAATGGTAGATGATGGGCAATTAGGAATAATCCGTTTAGTTCAGGTGGAATACGTCCAGGGTGGGAAAGCCGATGAAAACGACCCCGATCCCACCGAAGAACTGCCTTGGCGTTATGACCCCGTACGCGGAGGCCCCTCTCTCGTAATGGGAGACATTGGCACACACGCCCACAACCTTATTCGCTTCATCACCGGCCTAGAAGTAGCAGAAGTGGCGGCAGAGGCGGGGAGCGTTGTGCCAGGGCGCGTAATCCACGACTACGCGGGGGCAATGCTCCGCTTCGAAAATGGGGCCAGGGGAAATTTCTGGGTCACGCAAGCCGCCGCGGGGGTAGAAAATTATCTTCGCGTTCGGGTTAGCGGAACAAAAGGCAGCCTAGAATGGTTACAAGAAATCCCCCAGATGCTAACTTTCAAGCCTCTCCACGGGCCAGCCCAAATCAGAACGCCCAATGGGCCGGGAACTTTGCCATTATCGAAACACTCTTGTCGAATAGTGGCCGGTCACCCCGGAGGGTTTCCAGAGGGTTTTGCCAATGTCTATTCTGACGCCGCTGAAGCGATTGCGGCCCGCCGGTCGGGAAAAGCGGCTAATCCGCTAGCCCTCCATTTCCCCAATTCTCTGGATGGGCTGTTGGGCGTCCGCTTTGTGCATAGCGTTATAAAATCGAGTGACGCGAACGGCAAGTGGGTGAAGTGTTAATTTTCGTTGCGAGAGCTGCGAAAAGCACAAAATCCATTGAGCGTGTTTCAAACGAGGCAGACGCATTCACAAAATGTGGAGACGCACCCTTGCCGGTCGGGAGTGTCAAGATAATTGTGTAAATAAGCGCCTTACAAAACATCACATTTTCAACCCCCAACGCGGACGGGAGTCTCAGGAGCCTCAACAAAATAATTGCAGATTCTAGCTATACCCCAAAAATGGTGTATTATATAACAACCGAGAAAATGTTACGCTTTTTCTCTAAGTACCGTGTCTTTTGGGGTCTCCGGTCA
>QMOK01000194.1 GCA_003648195.1 Chloroflexota bacterium
ACTAAAATTATTCGCCTGAGGTCAATTTTGCGGTTTTGCCGAAAGGTTCGATAAAGAGAAATGAGCTTATCCAATTCAGCGCCATATTGAACAATCTTATCTCTCAAGACACCTTGCCAATGAATGATCTTATAAAAGGAGAAATAACATGTACCCCAGACAATTACAAATTCCGTCACCAACTACTGTTTTAGCTTATCATAAAGAACTTCAACAAAAAACACAGCGGAGAGATTTACGAGAAGTTTATCTAACTCAAAAGCGCTATTCTGCAAAGCGCCTCAAACTGAAATCGCTTTCCTCAAAGTTGGCTTTGCCGGTGGCAAACATCATGATCCAAGCAGGTTATCAACTTAAGAAACGCTATCAGGCTGCCTGACCCATCTAAAGCTAAACTTCCGAAGTTTTGTGGCACTCCAAAAATGGAACGGCCTAACTTCGGAGGTCTTAGCCTTGTTCTCTGTTATTCCGCATCAGCTTGCAGGAATTAGCATTCTTCATAGATTACATACTTTGAGCAACACCCTGATAGAAATTACCTGTGAGTTTTCTTTGTTTTATGTGCATTTCAATGTATAATGCAAAGAACCCGCTTAATCGGGTAACATGAATAAACTATAAATTTAAGCTAAAGAGGTATTCCATGCCTAATCCCGATTTCATTCTAGTTCCAAAAGTCCCAACCCTTAGCGTAGCCCTAGAACCCGCCTACAACATACTCAACAGCTTCCTCCTCATTAATAAATCGGAATATCTACAAGGTCTTGGAGAATGGGTAACCAAAACAAAAGCAGCTCTCACCCCTGAACAACTCCACAACAATGAACTTGTTCTCTATGGCTTATATTACGCCTGTGAACCCGACAGAAGTTGGCCAACTTTTGAGGCCTATTTAGATCACTTAGCAACTCAAGACCCCATTCTATTGAGAGACCGCGTTTTCAATGCATATAAATCTTTAATCTTGAATGAAGATGGGCACACGGTTCTGGCAACTGAGCCTTCATCAACACCTCATGAAATCCAACCCTTGTTAGATGACGTTGACGCATTTTTAGCCTTTCTTGGAGAACGATTCCAACAGAAATCGATAAACGTCAAAATAGAAACTGAAGCTCACAAATACCTCAATGACCCCCCAGCATTACAAACATTAATCACCTCTCATCTCCGCGATATGTGGGAAAACTACGGAGCGTCTGAGTGGGAGCGAGTTAAACCCATCCTTCAAGCTTCGGTAGACGCCTTTCAACAAACTGATTTTGCGACCCTTTCAAAGTCCGAAGCAGTTGCGATGGTCATTGGCAAACACGTAGACGATTGTCAATACCAAGATTACGAAAAGTTTAAGCGGATTGTTTTTGTCCCCTCCGCGCATGTTGGGCCGTATCACGGCAAGTTCAAAACCGAAGATACTGTGTATTTCCTGTTTGGGGCCAGAAGCCCAGAGGGTGCCGGCATAAATATGCCCGATTTAAGCCGAGCCGAGATTTTGGTGCGTGTCACCGCTCTAGCAGACGATAACCGCTTGCGAATTCTCAAACTTGTTCATGACGAGGGAGAGTTGCGGTCTCGAGAAATAATGGAAAAGCTGAATTTGAGCCAATCTGCGGCATCGCGGCACTTAAAACAACTCTCTGCAACTGGTTATCTCAACGAGCGCCGATGCGCCGGGTCAAAGTGCTATGCCCTAAATGCCAAACAAATTGAAAATACGCTTAAGGCCATTTCTGGCTTTTTGTTGGGCAACGAAACCAATTTCTAAGGTTTAGCGCGGCGTCAAACACCCCACACCCATATTTCAGAAAAAACCCAATACGCCCCAAAACTTTCACGGTAACTTCGTTCGTTTCCCGTAGATTGCCTGGGGAGAGTGCTGCGCGGGGGGCGTGAAATCACCCCCAAACGCATCACCGCCCGTAAACAGAGAAAACCAAAGGGAATGGTCTACGCCGAGGTCTGGCCTCATCCCCCCCCAGCCCCGCGCCCACCAATCCCATAACCTCCCCCTCCAGGAGAAAACCATGTTCGCGCGTCTCAAAAATATATGCCAAGAATTCCCATCTAAATTTTGGGTGGTAGTAATAACATCTTTTATTGACAGCGTTGGCGGGACATTATTATTTCCGCTCTTTTCGCTTTACATTACCCAAAAATTTAATGTAGGCATGACCCAAGCAGGCGTTATCCTAGGAATTTTCTCAGTCTTCGGGTTGCTAGGCGGCAATTCCAGCCACAATTGGCCCTGGAGTGGCGGGCGTCATCTTGGATAATTACAACCCGAATTTACTGTGGTATATTGGCGCTGGGATTTGCGCTATTTCGGTATTGAGTTTCTTTGCTCTACATCTCCGAGTTGGAACTCAAAAGCGATTCTTACCTACGCCGGCAAAAGTATCTGTACCAATGCCACTTGAGGCAGGTTAAATCGCCTAGGCATAACAACGCAATCTGATTTTTACCAGTATCTGTAAATACAGAACTCTAAATTATAAAACAACAGGACAACATCAAATGAACGAAGAAAACACCGCCCAAAGCGGACGCGAAATTCGCCTTACTACGCTGTCTAGCTGCGCTGGTTGAGCGTCCAAATTAAACGCGGAAACGCTGGCGCAGGTTCTGCGCCCTGTAGAAAATGTCTTTTCTAACGCAGATTATCCCGACTTAATGGTAGGGTTAAGTGAACCAGATGATGCCGTGGTGTGGCGTCTGGACGATGAGCGCACGTTAATTGTCACTACCGACTTTTTCACTCCCGTAGTGGATGACGCCTACGACTACGGAGCGATAGCCGCGGCGAACAGTCTTTCTGATATTTACGCCATGGGCGGGAAGCCGTTCTTGGCGCTGAACATAGCCGCTCTTCCGCCAAATTTGCCACCCGAAATATCTGGAGAAATTATGCGCGGGGGAGCGGAAAAGGCCAAAGAAGCGGGCGTGATTGTGGCGGGAGGGCACACTATTCAGGATACGGAGCCTAAATACGGCCTGGTTTGCCTTGGGTTCGCGCACCCCGCTCGGGTATTGTCCAAATCCGCAGCCCGTCCAGGAGACACGTTAATTCTTAGCAAACCGCTGGGTTTTGGAGTCACCACTACCGCGCTCAAATCCCAAAAGGCTTCCCCTGAAAATATTAAAGAGGTTATCACTTGGATGAAACGCCTTAACCGAGACGCAGCTATTTTGGCCGGGGAATTCGGCGTGCGCGCGGCAACCGATATTACGGGCTTCAGCTTGTTGGGTCATGCCTGGGAGATGGCGGCGGCCTCTGGCGTGGGGCTGCGCCTGGCATGGGAGAAGATTCCGTTTGTAGGCGGGGCGCGCAAATACGCGAGCGATTTCTCGTTCCCCGGCGGGGCCTTTGACAACCGCTTGTATTTTGGCAAATATGTTCGGTTTGTAAACGAAATAGAAGAATGGGAGGAGTTGTTGCTTTTCGATCCGCAGACGAGCGGGGGGTTGCTGCTGGCTGTTCCCAGTGAGAGGGTGGGGGCAATGCTATCCCGCGCGCAGGAGATGGGGCAAGCGTTGTGGGCAATTGGTGAAGTTGTCGCGGGGGGTGGGATTGAGGTTTGGTAAATGCGCTTTACGCCATGGGGAACGGCAGTGAGGGCGAAAGAATCAAAAAGGGATTGAGTGGATGGTAAATCCGCTCAATCCCTTTATTTTCTGAAGAACTAAAGTAACTTGGCTCTTTCGGAATTCACGGGGTAAATGTCATTGCGAACCTCCGTTTTCGCTGTGCGTGCCGTTGGCAGGAGGTGCGGCAATCCCCCAGATAGGCGGGGAGGCTGCCACGTCACAAAAGACATTCCTCGCAGCGACATAGTTGGCTTCTTAGTCTCCTGTTTCTGGAGTTGGTGTACCCTGAATGTAGTCTAGATCGGGAAGGGGCAAGAAGTACGGGTTGTCGTTGGGGACGAGCATAACCTGAATACCGGGGGCCAATTTTTCAATGTAACGGTAGTTCAGCAATTCGGGGTTAGCGGCCAATACCTCGGCAATGAGCCGTAAAGCCTCTGCCTCTGCCGCAGCCTCAATAAGCTGAGATTGCGCTCGACCTTCGGCCTCGGTAATGGCGGCATCTTTTTGCCCTTTAGCTTCTTCACGCGCCTGATCGGCTTCAAATTTCTTTTGCTCAACAACGTATTCGGCTTCTTCAGCCTTCTGTTCAGCAATTTGTTTTTGCTCTATTGAAGCGGAGTATTCATCGGTGAAAGTGATGTTGCGAAGCACGAAAGCAGAGAGTATTAAACCGTTATCTTCAAGGGTCGCCGCCATATCGGACTCTATCTTTTCTGCTAGTTCAGCCCGCTTGGTACTATAAACCTCGCTAACCTTAAATTGGGCAACTGCCTCTCTTATCACGCCACGTGCAGAAGGGCGAATAAGATCATCTATGTAGCGGTCTTGCCAATCAATGTGAACGCTCATAATTTCAGAGGGGTTTAGGGAAAACATCACCGAAGCATCAATGATAATTTCCTGCCCATCAGATGTGCGCGCGGAAATGGAATCATCACCTATGATTTGTCCCTCACTGTGAGCTATAGACATAGTATAGGTCATCTTAGAAATAGGATATACTTTTACGTTTTCAGCGTAAGGGACGACCCAGCGCAGGCCAGGCTGTAAAATTTCTTCGCGATACCCTTTGGGAGCAACAGCGGAAATCACTACCCCGCGCTCCTGAGGTTCAATAAATACCAATCCCGCGCTTACGGTATTGAGCAAAACAGCAGCAACAAAAGCCACAACAATGCCCGTGATGACTCCCTTTATATTTTTGCCGCGCGTCTTGCGAGCCACGGCCAAAGCAATCAGCCCCACGACTACTAGCCATGAAAAACCGGCTACAGCGGCAATTAAAATTGTAATTTGCATTTTCTTCTCTCCTTTTATCTAATTTTCAGTATTCTACGATAATCTACTGAATTTTCAATACTGCGCAACAGCGCCAAAAACTTGCTTTCATTATACTCGCAAAACGCTTTTCTTGGGCTATTGTGCTTCATTCTAATACCTTGCCAATAGTAGGGAGCACTCAAATGTTGGTGGAAAGTTCTGCCCCCCTCTCAATCCTCTGGTAAAATAATCCTCAATGAAACTCAAGCCCACCCATC
>QMOK01000195.1 GCA_003648195.1 Chloroflexota bacterium
CTCCTCACCCCTAGGGGGCTTCGGCATATCACCATGGGAAGCATTGAAAGAAAACGGAGAGTATATCATTACCGAGTTAGGGCACAATCTAAGGCTGCGTTCAACTCCCGCTCTTTCTGGGGAAACTCTAGCGTGGTTGAAACAAGGAGAGCACATCATCGTTTTGGATGGCCCAGAAGAGGCCGATGAATATCTTTGGTGGTATGTTCGAGTTGTCGAAAGTGGCAAGGAAGGCTGGGTAGCAGATAATCCGGGATGGTATGAATTCGTAGAATCGCCAGAATAGAAATAGAATACCACTCCCAAAAAAACAAAAAGGTAGTATCAAGAAATTTGTGGTTCTTCAGGAAATAGCAGCTACTTCACTTACTCCTCCAGTAATCCCAGGAGAATTCCATGGTGGTTTTACACACACTTCTCAGCCATTGATAGCTTTCAATATTTACGATGCTTTGGGTATCCCTCGTCCAAGAGAGGATTGATGTATACTGTGGTTTGTATCTGTGAGGTAAATTATGATTATTAATGACAGCCCGGTTGATCTAGTAATGATGGCAATCGCTTCTATTCTTTTCTTTACTCTGGGACTCATCTCTACATTTCATCCAATAAAAATTATTGAATGGCATGGACGTATAATGCGCTTCCAATTGAAAATGATGGGAGCCACTGACGAGAAAATAGGCAAAATAAAAGTTCCTTTTGAAAAGATATTTTACAAAAAAGGTTATGGTCAGTTCATAATAGGCGCAGAAGACACCCCTGAAGAATATAAGGGAGCGATTCTCGCTATCCGAGTACTTGGTTTCCTTATGGCTAGTGCAGCAATTCTTATGCTTATTGTCGACTTATCAGTAGTTTTAGTCTCTTTTTTTTAGAACAATTTAGAACCGAGACATTGGTGTAAGATACCAAATTCCTGTCCTAGAACCTCAACCCCTACCGCTCCGCCCACCGCTCCCGCCGGAGCATCGCCAGAAGAATTCGCCTCAGCCGTCTACATCTACAACGGGGATGGTAAAATGGTCAAGAGCGACATAAATGTCGCGCTACGTTACGTAACGCAAGATTTATCTTGCTCTTTTGCACAAATACTACACAAGAGCTAAAAGTGAAACCATTTGAAATTTGAGAAAAATATATGCCCCAAACCAACATTCGCATTGAACACATAAAAATAAAAGACCTAGTCACATTTGCCGAAAACGCCATTGGCTCCGCCAAAGAGGGAGAGTTTGTGCCTATCACCATGCAGCGTGCCATTTCCCACGCCCACAACCCCTACGCCGCCAAAGATGATATTGCCCTACTAGCAGCCATAGACCCCGATGGCGAAGTTGTGGGATACTTCGGCATTATGCCGTTGCTGCTTCGCAAGGGCGATGAACTACTCAAAATGCACTGGTTCACAACCTGGTCGGTTTCGCCCAAGGTTCGCGGCCAGGGCGTTGGTTCCCGCCTGATGCAAGAAGCCCTCAATCTCAATGAAGATTACCTAATCGTTGGCAGTGTACACGCCCGGCGGGTGTGCCGAAAATACGGCTTTTGGGAGCGTGAACCGCTCACATATTATTGGCTAGACGCAACCGGCCTGAGACGTCTCAATCCGGTCACCTGGGTCTTACGGCTGTTCCGCAAAACGCTGCACATTTTGAGAATCGGAAAAACCGTAGAAATCACTAACGTGGCCACCAAATTTTATGACCGCGTGTTCGCTCCGTTAACCAAGAAATTTTTTTATACCCTGCTGATGAAAACACAGGGTGAAATTCTGGGGGAGTTCCGATTTAAAGAGGTGGCGCAAATCCATGCCGATCCCCCTCCCTCGGCACACCGCCCGGAAGTTGAACTTCACCGGGGCGTGGAGGCCGTCAATTGGACGTTATCCTACCCTTGGGTGGTCGAGACAGGCCAATCCGCCACCGAAAAAATGGATTATTATTTCAGCGACGCCCAGCCCTTATACCGCCTAATCGCTCTGGAAGTTTACACTCCCGAAGACGAGTATAAAGGGTTTGTGGTTTTCGCCCTTTCGCAGAACAGGGACGGCGTCATACTTGAAACTCGCGATTTCCGCTTTACCAACCCATCTGATTATCGCTGCGTGTTGGCTTTAGCCCTTAAATTCGGTCGCCAGCACCAAGCAGATACCATCGAAATTCCCGCCGAAGTGGCCGCGTATTCGCGAAACGGCATCTTGAACAAATTACTCTTACACGAGAGAAAACGCATCTACCAATGTATGCCCAAATCCGATGACAGCCCTCTTGCGCAGGTTTGGCAAGACATCACGCTTCACCTCTATGACGGTGACATGGTTTTTACCTAAAACATGAGAACTATAATCATCAAACTACTTGAATATATTGCCCGCATAATCCCTCTCTGGCTATATCCCGCTCTCATACGAAGGGATATGCTTTGCGTCTTCTACCACGCCGTTTCAGACGAGCCAATGGAGCATGTCCGGCATCACTATCCCGTGGTTCCAGTGGCGCAATTTGAAGCTGCCCTGCTTTACTTGAAATCGCGGAACAATTTCATCTCTTACGAAGAACTCCACGCCCATTACGCCGCTGGCACATCCCTCCCCGCCAAGGCCGTGCATCTTTCTTTTGATGATGGTTTCGCGGAATGTTTCACGGTGGTAAGGCCATTGCTGCGAAAATACGACATCCCTTGCACGTTTTTCGTTACCACTGACTGGCTAGACAACCACATCATGTTTTTCGACAACAAAGTCTCGCTGGTAATTCAGAAATTTAGCGAGTTAACAAACGCCGAGCAGAAAAAAGTACTCACAACGCTTCAGCGACAATTTGAAGTAATAATTGATGCTGCTTCTTTCATCCCTTGGGTGAGAACTCTCCGTTACCCCGATGAAACCGCAATTGACAAAGTTTGCCAAGTGCTGAAAATTGATCCGCTAGCATTCCTCCGCGAGCGACAGCCTTACCTAACTACCGCCCAAATCCAGCAGCTGCACGCCGAAGGCTTCACCATCGGAGCGCACACCAAAAGCCATCACAAACTAATCAATCTCAGTGATGCTGAACGCGAATCCGAGATTGTCGAATCCTGCCAAATTATCCGCAAGATCACAGGGCAAGAAATTGTCCCCTTCGCGTTCCCCAATTCAGCCTTTGGCCTTGACCGCCGCCTGCTGGCCGATATCCGAGCGCGGCATCCATTCCTTGGGCTGCTCTTCAATACCAAAGGTCTGCGCCGAGACGTAAATTTCATTATCAACCGCATCTGGGCCGAG
The DNA here is from genome assembly GCA_003648195.1 of Chloroflexota bacterium. Classification (GTDB taxonomy): domain Bacteria; phylum Chloroflexota; class Anaerolineae; order Anaerolineales; family UBA11858; genus B10-G9. The sequence goes on from QMOK01000195.1 coordinate 3,266, forward strand.
CGTGCGCCGGCCCCAAAGGTTGGAGAAATCAAGAAACTCATGCCCTTCCCCAAGGTACTTCACACCGCTTATCAAGAAACGTGGATAGAGGAGACTATGGAAATGGTCAGAAAATTAATGGGGAAAAAATAAGGCTTTTTTCACACATCACTTTCCATCTCTTCCGCTTTGAGGTTACGCAACTATTTTTCTAAGACCTCGTATTAATGAATTGAGTGCAAGAAACAAAACTCGCTCGTTCCCAAGCCCATTCAAACCTTACCAACGTTTGAATGGGCTTGTTACAATGAACTTAGGGTCACTGGACAAACCTAAGAGGTCTTTACTCCACAAATTCACCGAAACCCTAAAACTAACGCCCAGCATGGCTATTTGTTGGTTTACGGTTAGCAAGCTAATAGGTATTCCAAAAAAATGCTGGTATCCTAATACTAAATAAAATTCTAGCCATCCGACAGTTTTAATTTGGACGCGGATTGACACTGATTTTCACGGATTCTTTTTTGTTTTTTCACAGAAAAATCCGCGTTTTCCGTGTTCATCCGTGTCCGAAAAAAGTTTTTCAGTATAAGTGTCATGTGGCTAGATAAAATTATTCATACTATTTCACAAATAGCGAAAATATCCTAAGGAGGTATATTTATGAATACCAAAAAAAGAACAAGCTTAGTTGGAGGCGCACTCCTAATTTTAATTGGAGGCGTGTTACTGGCTGTTCAAATACTCCCCAACTTCTACATTCCGTTCTCTTGGCCATGGATTGTAATTGCCGTTGGGCTTTTTCTCTTTACCATTGGCGCGGTGACAGGTGAGCCAGGAATGGCCATCCCAGCCTGTATTGTCAGCGGTATTGGCGGGATTCTAAGCTATCAAAACGCCACCGGAAAATGGGAAAGTTGGAGCTACCTTTGGGCTTTAATCCCCGGCTTTGTGGGAGTAGGCATATTGCTTGCCAAACTCCTCGGGGGAGAAAAAGGCTCCTCATTTGGAGACGCCTTTCAGTTGATCCTCATCAGCCTAATCCTTTTCGCTATCTTTGGTTCATTCTTTGGCGCCTTGGGCATAGCAGGAGACTATTGGCCTATACTATTGATTTTGCTGGGACTGGGTTTACTCGTCCGTCCATTCCTTAGACGCAACACCTAACCCACGTCCCACTACTCGGAGGAAATAACATGAGAAGAAATAATTATTTTTGGGCCGCATTCCTCATTTTGGCAGGCGGCCTGCTATTACTGGGGAACTTGGGCATTATCACTGTTAACGTTTGGAAATTGCTCTGGCCTTTGTTCCTAATTCTAATTGGAGCGTGGTTTTTGCTGGGTTCGTTTTTCGGATACCCATCCGCGGAAGTGGAGGAAGCTGCCATTCCCCTAGAGGGTGCCACGCAAGCCAAAATCCGTGTTAGCCACGGGGCTGGACGTCTGCACGTGGATGACAGTGCCAGAGCGAGCGAATTAGCCTCTGGAACGTTCGGGGGTGGTTTGCGCCACCGCGCCAAACAGGATGGCAACACGCTGGACGTAAAAATGAGTCCCGCCCGTCACAGGGAGGGGTTTATCGTTTGGGTGCCAAATCACGCCTTAAATTGGAACTTCGGCCTGAACAGGGAAATCCCCCTGGAATTAATTTTCGAGACAGGGGCCGGGGAAACACACCTAGACCTGACCAATCTTCAGGTGACTGATTTCAGTCTCGAAACCGGAGCCAGCTCAAACACGGTGCTAATGCCAGCCAACGCTGGTTACACACGCGCCAAAATAGATGCCGGCGTAGCAGCCGTGACGGTACACATCCCCTCAGGCGTGGCAGCCCGCATCCACACAGACAGCGGCCTCGCGGCAATCAACATTGACCA
>QMOK01000196.1 GCA_003648195.1 Chloroflexota bacterium
ACTGTCAATATCTTAGACGTAGAAGTTTCCTGCTTCAAGCGAAATGAACTGCTAGAGCAAATTATCTCCTGGGCAGAGGAAGGTACACGCAAAACAATTACCTACGTCAACGCGCATTGCCTTAACCTTTCAGCGCGGCAAAGCAATTACCGAGAATTGCTGAACCAGACCGATTTAATATATGCTGATGGTGTTAGTGTCGTTTGGGCTAGTCGTTTGTTGGGAGGTTGCCCCCTAGAAAAGATTACTGGCAGAGACTGGATATATGATTTTTGTGCCTTGGCATCACAGAAAAAACTGCGTATTTACATTTTAGCAGGAAAGCCAGGCGTAGTGCAGCATGCTAACGCAAATTTAACTCAACAATTTCCAGACTTGAAAATTGTCGGCTGGCATAATGGCTATTTAGATAAAGATAGCAGAACCCATGTTCTTCAATCCATAAAAGAGACGAATGCCGACGTCCTCTTTGTGGGCATGGGAGCACCCTTCCAAGAGCAATGGATTGCGAAGCACAGAGAGGAAATCTCAGCCCCAGTGTGTTGGGGAGTGGGTGCGTTATTTGACTACGTAGCCGGCCAAGAACCTCCTGTGCCTGGTTGGCTAGAGTATTTAGCACTTGAATGGCTTTGGCGATTGGTGGTAGACCCCCTAGGAAAATGGCGTCGATATTTAGTTGGAAACCCTTTATTTCTCTACCGCTTGTTTAGACGATTATTGACAGGAAAATGATATTTTCTGCAGCTCGGTAATGTGAGATGATTTTCTTACCAATCGCTTCTTCCCACGGACAGCATTGCTCTATTTTGAAAACACATGAAAGATAGTATTATTAATATAACTGAGACTTACCATGAAAATGGTGTCCTTATCACTGCCTTTCAAAGAACAGTTAAGAGGATTTTCGACCTTCTAGTAGTTCTTTTGCTCTTGCCCCCTACTTTTGTAGTGATGGCAATTATAATTATTTTAATCCGAATTGATAGCCCAGGACCGATATTCTTCTTTCAGAAGCGGTTAGGAGAAAATCGCAAACCATTCAAAATCTACAAATTCCGTACGATGGTCGAGAATGCTGAATCGCTTCGGCATTTAGTAGAAACTCATGATGAGGAAGGAAACTTCATTCATAAAACACCGGATGACCCCCGAATTACTCGTATAGGAAGACTTCTTCGCAAAACTCATTTAGATGAATTACCTCAACTATTGAACATCCTCAAAGGAGATATGAGTTTAGTCGGCCCTCGTCCAGAAGTTTTTGATTTGTTAAAATACTATGAAGAATGGCAGTATCAACGTTTTTCTGTTCCCCAAGGGCTCACCGGTTGGTGGCAAATTAACGGCAATGATGAAACCCCAATCTATATGTGCGTAGAAGATGATTTATATTACATTGAACATTATTCTTTGTGGTTTGATTTGACAATACTAGTTCAGACTATCTATCTCGTGTGTAAACGCTTCGTTAAAAACATTTTCAAATTATAGAAATTTGATAATAGGGATACAAAAAATGAGACAATCATTTGCAGGCATAGAAAATTTCTTAGAACAACGAAAAAAGCGAATATTGTTAATCTTGTTGCTTGTTACACTAGCAACTGGTATAGCTTATTCAATATATCTAGGCGATGAATTACGATTTTTGCCAGATGAGCAAGATTATTTAACACTAGCTCAAAATCTCGTCGGTCACCAAAAATACGCTTTCCCAATTGAACAAAGCCCTCGTTGGACTGAACCTACACCTGAAGGGTTAGTTCCTACTGCATATCGAGCGCCTGGCTATCCGCTCTTCTTAGCGATTTTTGTTTGGGCGGGAGCGGGAGTGGTTCACCTGAAGATGGTGAACTTCTTCGCCCTGGCTTTGTCTCTGTTTTTGGTTTACCAGATACTAGAGAAATGGACGGCAGAAACAAACTCTGTAGCACCTATTTTAGGTGCCCTTTTTGTATTAGCTTACCCTGTCTTAATTTTTACTGCCGGAACGCTCTATCCGCAGATATTTGGCGGATTGCTCTTCCTAGGCGTTCTCTACTTGCTTTCCTTTAAAGAAATAACTTATTGGCGGATGATTCTAGCTGGCGTCTTATGGGGGTATCTATGCCTAACTATTCCTCTTTTCCTTTACACTTTACCAGTATTCCTTTTATGGATGATAAGTCGCGAAGATATATCGCTAAAATATATGGGAATATTTATTTGCTTATCCCTGCTAGTAATTGGTATATGGACTTATCGAAATTATCGCGTATTTGATGCCTTTGTCTTAATATCTACAAATTTTGGAGTGAATTTAGCCTTAGGTAATTCAGAATTCACTGTCGTGAATGCGGCGACTGATGTTAACTTTCTTGAAAAATGGCCTATTATGCATCATCTTACAGAAGTTGAGCAAAACACCCATCTAAAAGGAGCGGCTTGGAATTTCATTGTTAACAATAAGGCTCAAGCCCTTAAGTTATATACAAGCAAATTCCTTAACTTTTTCAATTTCCGAAATGAGCTAGCAACCGAAACTCAAACACCTTCTTGGCAAAATATAGTGATGTTAATTACCTACGGCCCCCTGCTTTTATTAGCATGTTTGCGGCTATTTATTCGTAACTCAATCCCGTTGAGTAAATTTGAGGCCCTACTGGTAATCCTCTATCTGGGAGGAGCATTCGTCAGCGCGGCTTTCTTTACCCGCATTCGCTTACGCCTACCTTTTGATTATGCGCTGATATTGTTAGATGCCCTCTTCATAGGGAAAATAATTGAATTATGGAAGAAAACCCCCGCCAAAGTCAAGGATGAAGTATAATCTTTCGTCAGAAATATAATTTTATAATATCCAGCAAGATGCGAGGACAAATTCATGGAAGAGAAAGCTTATTATGATGAGATAAATTTAGGTAAATACATTGAAACATTATTTCGGCAATGGCGTTTGATTTTTATCGTTCCCTTTCTATGTGCGCTTATTGCGGGCATTGTAAGCGTTCTAATGCCCAAAACGTACGAAGCCTCTGTTCTTATTGCCTCCACCCGGAACAGTTCAGAAGTCTCTTTTGGGTCCGAAATAGAAACTCTTTCTGAAGATTCACTGTTAGCGGCAGGAAATTCAGGCGTAATAGATGCTAGCTCTCGTCTTCAATCCTACGCTCAAATGATTAAAAACCCCTCAATTGCAGAAGCTGTTATAAATCAGATTGGAGAAAAATTACCCAGCGAGGAACGAGACATAGCCACCATTCTCGAAATGGTTGGAGGTGAAGTTGTTGAAAATAGCGATGCGGTAAGAATAAAACTGACTCACCAAGACCCCGTGTTAGCAGCAGAGCTTGCTAATCTTTGGGGACAAAACTATATAGCCTACGTAAACGGACTTTACAGTAATTTTGAAAATATTCAATTAACTGCTAACGTGGAAGCTCAAGTTGTAGAAGCTCGTGTTGACTACGAAGAAGCTCAAACAGCTTATGAGAATTATCTTGCCACAAGCCAAAAGGCGACTTTAGCACGAGAAATTCAGCATTTACAATCTAGTATTGATATTCTAGAAGCAGCGCGTGATAATGTCTATCGTCAAAAGATGAGTGAAAAAACTCTTGAACTTACCCAATATTACGATGACCTTTTGATTGTCAAAGGTTTAAAAGGGGATGCTGAGGCCATGTTGCAACAACTTCAAATTGGAGGCGAAGGAGCGGTTGCAAGCAATAGAGTGGCTCTAATACTATTGAAGATGCGGGCTTTTGCTTATCCCAGAAACAGCGATGATGTTATAGAACTTCAAATATCGACTGAATCTCAAGCAATACCTCTTGAAAGTGCTTTGGCAGATTTGCAAGGAATGGTAACCGTTTTAGCAGACCAAGAAGAAGATATACGGAAAAACATTCAAACACTAGAGAGCGAGATTTTGGCCAATGAAGAATTAGAAGCTCAAGAAGTCCCTATAGTAGACACTATTTTGAAGCTTGAAGAACAATTTAACCTTTCGCAGTCCCAATTCATTCAAGAGAAGGCTCAAGAAATGGAGTTGCAACGGGATACGGACTTGGCTTGGGAAACCTATGACAATTTAAAGACCAAGTTAGAAGAACTAAAGGTAGAAGCTCAAACAACTAGTGGGGTAGTTTTGCTAGCTGTTCCAGCGTCTGTTCCTAATAAAGACACGGTTAGTGGAATTAAAAATATTGCTCTCGCTATAGCTATTGGCTTAATATTGGGAGTCGCAAGCGCGTACTTCATTGAATTCTGGTGGAATTACAAAGATACTGAACCAGAGCCAATTGTTATTAGAACGCTCTTCCGAAAATAAAAATCCTACAGATTTATTTGAAAGAACACCAGCAATAAAGACCTGGTAACATAGAGCGATTGCACCTGTTACTCCCAAACTAAATGCGTTTACTCTATCTATTAACAATATGTTATTTGACTCGAGCAACAAAAACTACATCATAATTGGGGTAATACTTGACCTTATCCTTATCATTGTTGGCTGTGTGATTGTTAGAAAAGGCGTAAATTTCCCCGACCCGAATCTTCAACTAACTGATATCGCGGCAAGTCTGGCCGCTATGGACCCTGAAGGCACGCCTACCCCCACGCTTGTTGCAAGTGCTAACCAGCCAACGCCCACTCCCACGCCAATGACCACCATTCGGTCAATAATCTCAATAACACACACACCAAATCCCACTTTGGAATATTCCGACAAACAAATCACTATCTTGTTATTAGGGAGCGACAAGAAAGAGCCAGAAACAACGTTTTTTAGAACTGACCTCATGATGTTCGTTACTGTAAACAAAAAACAAGATACCGTTAGCATAGTATCTATTCCCCGAGACTTATTTGTCGAAATTCCAGGTTTAGGCAAGAACAGAATCAACACCGCTTTTGGGTTTGGCGGATTTGAAACCCTTGCGGATACTATGCAGCACAACTTTGGCGTTCGTCCCGATTACTACGTTCTAATAGACTACTGGTTTTTCCCTGGCGTAATTGATAATTTAGGCGGAATAGACGTTCAAGTAGCGAGCGATTATTGTCATCCATTATTGATAGGAACAGGCGAAATATGCGTTTCTCAAGGAGAAGAGCACATGGACGGAGAAACAGC
>QMOK01000197.1 GCA_003648195.1 Chloroflexota bacterium
AGCAGCATACGCTAGGCTAGTGAACGAAGAGTCTCCCTCTCGTAAGCGCAGGAGATTCTTCGGGAAAAACGCCCTCAGAATGACACGTCATTGAATATTTGCGGGAGGGGAGTGAATAACTACAAAAAAATCTAGTTACATGACACTTATGCTGAAAGACTTTTTTCGGACACGGATAAACACGAAAAACGCGGATTTTTGGGATGGTTCACAATTAACTTTACACTTTGGGTAGCGAGCCAACCGCGTTGGCGCCAAAATTAGGCGTGCCCAATGCGATTGGGCGTCTACCCGTGAGAAAAAGTGTCCACTAATTTCTGGTTCAAAATGAACCATCCCGGATTTTTCTGTGAAAAAACAAAAAAGAATCCGTGAAAATCAGTGTCAATCCGCGTCCAAATTAAAACTGTCGGGTAGCTAGAAAAAAACATGAATGTAAAATTAATAGGAGGTTTCAATGTCTGAACGTGATTTGCTTCTACAACCCCTGCAATTAGGAAATCTGACTCTGCCCAATCGAGTGGTAATGACGACGCTTAAATTGGGCTACGGAAATAAAAAAGGGGAGGTCAATCAGCGCCATATAGCTTTTTACAGGCGGCGAGCCGAGGGCAGCGTTGGGCTGATGACCACCGAGCCATTGTACGTGACGCTCAATGGGCGCGAACTCCCCACTCAGATGGGCATCCACAACGACGAACTCATCCCCGGCCTGAAACAACTGACCGAGGCCATTCACGCCACGGATGGGCGCATCATGGCGCATATCAACCACGCCGGACGGGCTATCAATCCCAAGCTGGTGTCCCCCGAAGAGCGGGTCTCCGCCTCGGATGTACTCTGCCCGGCCAATAAGGTGACACCCATCCCCCTGACCCTAGAGGGGGTCTCAGAGATTGTAGCGGCGTTCGGGGCGGCGGCTCGCCGCATCCGCGAAGCCGGTTTCGACGCCATCGAGATTCCATTCAGCCACGGCTATCTCATCCACCAATTTTTATCCCCCCACACCAACCACCGCACAGACGAATATGGCGGCTCGTTTGAAAACCGTTTACGTTTTGGGCAAGAGATTCTTACGGCAGTACGTGCCGAAGCTGGCGAGGATTTTCCCATCATCGTGCGCATGAACGCCAAAGATTACGTGCCGGGCGGCTTAGAAGTTGAGGACGCTCTAAACTTAGCCCGCGCCCTGGAAGAGATGGGGGTGCAAGCCCTCAGCATCACCTCCGGGACGATGTGCGAGAGTGTGCCCTTCTGCCTTTATCCGACTGGGACGCCGAAAGCCAACCTGTTGCCGATGGCGGCTCAAATTCGGGATGCCGTGTCACTGCCCATCATCGTGGCTGGGCGCATCCGCACGCCCGATGTGGCCCGCGAAGCTTTATCCGCCGGTCAAACCGACCTGATTGGCCTGGGACGCTCATTCCTAGCCGACCCGGATTGGGTACGCAAAACCGAAGCCGGGGACGAGGAAGCCCTTTTGTTCTGTGCGGCCTGTCATCAGGGCTGCCTGGGAGAGTTACGCCTGGGACGCGGTACATCTTGTATGTTCAACCCGCTCACCGGGCGCGAGGCCGAGATTGAAATCACACCCACCGAAAAACCACGCCGAGTGATGGTCATCGGCGGCGGGCCAGGCGGCATGGAAGCCGCGCTCATCGCTGCTCAACGCGGTCACCAAGTCACTCTCTATGAACGAGATAACCATTTAGGCGGGCGGCTGCGCGAGGCGGTGTCCGTGCCCCACAAGGAAGAATTCGCCGACCTGCTCCGCTTTCAAGAGGTCTATGTGGAACGGAACGGTGTGGATGTTCGGCTGAATACCGAGGTCACGCCAGAGATGGCAGCGAAAGAATCGCCCGATGTCATCATCCTCGCCGCTGGTGCTGAACCCATTATTCCCCCATTCACTGGTCTTGAAGCCAGCCGCTGGATGACGGCTTACGACCTGTTGGACGGCAAGAGCGAAGTAACTACAAAAACAGCTTTTATAGTCGGCGCTGGCACGGCTGGACTGGAAACAGCCGAACACCTAGCTAAACAAGGCGTGAGTTCTATCGTTGTCAAGCGCAAACCAGAAGTAGGCGGAAAACTAGATCCCCTAGCGCGAGCAGTTTTGCTGAAGCGGCTCAAATCAATGGGCGTGGAGGTACGCACCGGCGTGGAGGTTGTCCGCTTCGAAAACGATGAGGAGGGGCAAACCGCCGTGGTCGCGCGTCCCTACCCCCACCAGGAGGATGCGCCTGAGATGCGCTTCCCAGCCGAGACGGTGGTCATCGCCCTGGGGCTGCGCCCCGATCGCTCCCTAGCCGAGGCATTGGAGGCTCAAGGCGGTCCAGAAGTTCACATCATCGGCGACCATGTGGAACCCCGCGAAGCCCTAGAAGCGGTGTGGGAAGGCTTTGAAATAGGTAATAAGGTTTAAAAAAATGCACTTTAATTTTGATATTTTGACTATCATAGGATTAGTTATAATCCTAGCTTATTTAGGCAGCAAAGGCTTAAGCCGCTTTGGGCTACCTCAGGTAGTGGGATATATCATTGTAGGCGTCTTGTTGGGTTCCTCTTTTCTAGATATAGTGCCCTTGCCATTGGTAAAAGAACTTGGATTTATTAGTGAAATTGCATTGGGGTTAATTGGCTTTGAAATGGGTTCTCATTTGCGCCTGAGTGAATTGCGGCGCATGGGACGCACGATAGCTTTCATTTTAGTAGGAGAGGCTTTTGGAGCATTTTTACTTGTAGCGGCAGGGGTTTATTGGTTAACCGGGTCGGACTACACAGCTTTAATTTTCGGAGCCTTGGCTGCTGCTACTGCCCCAGCTGCTACTGTAGATGTTCTGGCTGAATACCAAGCTAAAGGCAATCTCACTACAACTATCCTGGCAGTTGTAGGTTTGGATGACGCTTTGGCGTTGTTGCTATTTAGCATCGCCTCTGCGATTGCTGAGGGAATGTTATCCCAGACCGGAGGAATATCACTGACACAGATGATTGAACTCCCCTTGCAAGAAATTGGCCTGGCTTTAGTAATTGGGATTGGAATCGGGCTTCCGTTTCAATGGATATTGGAACAACTAAAAAGGCGCCAACACGCCATGTGCGCATTCATTGTTGGCACAGTACTCCTTGTAGCAGGATTGGCAAATTCATTTGGGGCATCTTTAATCTTGGCTACGATGACGCTGGGGCTTGTAGTTACCAATGTAAAAACTAATAACAGTGAATACGCCCGTTGTGCTGTGGAACGTATAGGTCCCCTAGCGTATATTCTCTTTTTCGTTTTAGTAGGCGCGCGTCTGCAAATTTCTTTACTGCCGCAAATGGGTTTGCTAGGAATAGTTTACATATTACTGCGCAGCACCGGCAAATTTGGAGGAGCTTGGCTAGGAGGATGGCTAGGCCGAGCCGAACCCAAAGTGCGCAATAATTTGGGATTCGGGTTGCTTTCACAAGCGGGAGTGGCTATTGGGTTGGCGTTATCTATAGCAGGAAGATTTGACGCTTATGGAGAAGATGGTATTCAATTAGGAAACTCCGTTATTAACGTAATCACTGCCACCACTTTTGTGGTGCAGCTTATTGGCCCAATCATGGTAAAATTTGCCGTTACCCGAGCCGGAGAGGTTGGTAAAGCAATTGCATCAGATACCACACAAACAAGCGGTGATATCTGTTAATAATGAGGTATAAATGAAAATGACAAATAAACGCATCCAAGAATTAGAAGAAAAGATCGAAGACCTGAAAAAACGCTGGCCCGCACATTCGGTGCCAGCCGCGCTGCTTCAAGAGCTAGATGATTTGGAAGAGGAATTAGCGAACGAATTGGAAAAGGTTCAGAGAGGGGAAACTGATGCCTAGACAAACCGTTGTTATAGATTACCAGGCCTGCCAACCTGAGAGATGTGAAGATGGCATTTGTCAGGCTGCATTGGTGTGCAAAAAGAAAATCCTCACTCAAGAAGCCCCCTACGAAATGCCTGATACAAAAGCGAATATGTGTTTGGGATGTTCAGAGTGTATTCAGGCCTGCCCCACAAATGCCGTACGGGTGATGTAAAGGAGAAGTATTCATGTGGGAAAACAAAAAGACAATTTCCTTTCACCCGATAGGCTACGTTGAAAACGAGATTAACGAAACACTCGCCCCCGACAAAATCAAAGCTGTCGAGTCCCGCGTTGTCGTTGATCCCAGTTTGGTAGAGGGGTTGCGTGGACTGAAAGCGGGGCAGAAAATCTTGGTGGTGTTTAACTTCCACCGCTCGCGGGGCTTTGATTTGCTGCAACACCCCCGGGGGAACAGGAATCGCCCCCCCCGGGGCGTTTTTGCGTTGCACAGCCCCCGGCGTCCCAATCCCGTTGGGGTAACAGTGGTAAGCTTGGTTGAAATCCAGGGAAACGTGTTGCGTGTACACGGCCTAGACGCCATCAACGGCACGCCCGTACTCGATATTAAATCCGCCTAAGGCACGAGAAAGCCACAGCGATCAATTGCCGCCAACCACGCTAAGAGATCTCATCATATCATCCAAAACCAACAATGGCGGGGAAAAGTCTTTTCCAAGCTGCGTATTGAGTTCCTCTTCCACCCCATCCACATAATCCATAAAATTATCGTAAAAATCATCATCCATCGTGACCGAGTCTGGATGCGGCAAATTGGGATGCGAAACAGGAAAAATGGCACTAATATAATATTGCCTATCGTTGGTCAATCCCTGAAATGTGTAAAACATATCTTGATTGTTGATAGGCCAGGCCGCTTGCCCGTACTGAGTCAGAAAACGCACGCCAGAACCATTTTGAAAGTCAATGTATTCCACTTGCGCTCGCATAAATTGTCCGGCGTTAAAAATTGGCAAAAATGGGATGTATTCAGCATCGGCGGGCTTATCTACTAAAAACTGCTCCAATTGGGTAATAATATTCCTTGCGTCAGAATTGATGGCTTTGTAAACCTCAGCCGGAAACACCATGATGCGGGGTGAGTGAAACACATCGGCCAGCGGGTATCCACTAAACGTAAATTGATAATACTCTGGGGTGTTCCACTGCTCAATAGCG
>QMOK01000198.1 GCA_003648195.1 Chloroflexota bacterium
GTTCACACTGACTTAGCGCAGCTAAGCACGTTCTCTCAGAGTGACACATCAACGCTTTTTTATTAGAGGGGAGTGAACGGTTACGATTTTTTTGTCTTTAATCTGCGAAAATCCGCTCAACCCGCGAAGCCGCAGGCACATCCGCGTTCTATTAATATGCCCGTTTTAGGGGGGTGCAGCACGCTCTGCGCCCCCTCGCGGGGCTCCCCCAAATAGTCGGGGAGGCAGCCACGTCACAAAAGACATACATAGTTAGCTTACTTTGTTAAGTGCAACCCCACTATTTCCTGAAGAACATTCCCCCAAGGAGAAAAAATGTCGAAAAAAAGTATTTTGCTAGTATTGGTAGTCACCCTCATGCTTCTAGTTACTGGATGCGGCGGTGAAGGCGGAACCTCAGGTTCTATGCGAGGCGACACAGCATCTTCTACCATCACCACAAAAGGCGGCCAAGCCACCGGAAGTTTTACAAAGTTAACAGGAACTTATTACTTGAGCTTTGACGCTTACCTTGCAGACGCGGTGCAAGTAGACGTGCAGCTAAGCATAGAAAGCGGCCCTGTGCGCGTCTTTTTAGTAGCCCCAAATGGAAGCGAAACCAGCATAACAGTAAACCCAGGAGAGACAGGAAACTTGTCTGGGGTGGCAGAAACATCTTACAGCTCTTTCGATGACGCATACATATTCCGCGTCTATTTAGAAGCATTAGAGGGAGAAACGCTAGGCGGGCAATACACTGTGAACTTCACCTATTTATTAGAGTAAAACCGTAGTTGTTCAAAATAATAACGACAGAACTGCATTGCACTTAAAAAGTGCGTTGCAGTTCAGGTCAGATAGGCAGACTCGTGGAGCAACGCATTTTTAAAGACGTTGCTCCTTTTCTTTTAGCTTCGCCGCCGGAAGAACACTACCCCCGCCAAAGCCATGGTCATTGCGCCCAATGCCATAGAGCCGGGGCAAAGGCTAGAACCGCCGCTATCTTCTACTTCTTCTGAAGCAGCTTCTTCTGGGACGACTTCTTCTGGGGCGGATTCCTCGGATGGGAGTTCCTCGCCAGATTCAACGGTTTCGACCCCCAAAAGCCGAACATCATCAATCCAAATTATGCCGGATTTGGATTCGCCCGTGGCGGTGCCAACCCCAAAGGCTATGCCGTTAATTTGAGCGGGATCAACTGGAGTGCCGGCGTTTTCCTCCCACTCCACGCGGAGTACCTGCTCCCAGGGAAGTTCCACATATACCCAGGCATCTACGCTTTCGGGGGCGGCTTCTATCTGATGGTAATAGCTGGTACGGTTTTCATCTGTGCCTCCGTTGGCATCCACGTCAAAGACCAGACCGGGCACGCTAGAACGGTAGTAAAATGAAATTCCTTGCGTTCCGGCGAAGTTTGCCTCCCCGCCAAAGGAACGCGAGCAAGTGCCCCAGCTTTCGGGCGTGATTTCAAATTCTAAGCTCAACGAGATACCGCCGCCATGCGCCACGCTTTGGGAAGGGGAACAGGCAAAGGTCGTGTCAGCACCTCCCCCCCAGAAAGCTTCCCAATTATTGGTTCCAGCTTCAAAGTCGGCTATCACGCCCCCTGGGGCGAATCCCGCAAGGTTATTTCCCCCAGATTCTCCCCCCATATCTTCCTCTATTTCTGGAACATCAGCGGGGGTTTCTTCCTCGGTTTCGGGCGGGGATGCGGGGGCATCGGCCATCCACCGATTGTAAAAAATATTGAGCATGGGCACAAATTCGGCGGTGGCTTTTTGGTTGCCCTCGCGGCGGGGATGGTTGTCGCCGTCACTGTCGTAGTAGAGCGTGCCGTTGCCATGGTTGGTAGTGTATTCAATGATGCCGTCCTGGTAGCGGTGATGGTTGTCGGGGTGGGTGAGGATGTTGTGAAAATCCCAGACGGCAACGTTGTGGTAGGGGTAATCGGCCAGCCAGTCGTTAACCAGCCATTCGTTGAAGGCGCGGGCGTTTTGGGCGTAGGTGCGGTCTTGAACGGCGGGCGCGGTAATGACAATAAAAAGTTTGTCGGGGCGAGTGCCAAAGTAGGCAAGGATGTTGTTGTAGACATATTTCGCGCCGCCTACAGAGTAATCTGGTTCAGAGGCGGGGGGATCGTTGGGATTGCCCTCAAGGTTAGAGTTGGGAAAACAAGATTTGAACATAATGATGCGGTTTTCTCCACCGGGGTCTGAGATGGTGCGGGTGTAAGAGGAGTTTTGCCCGCTTTCGTTGTAAAGAGCGTTTGTGTAGCGTGCGCTTTCGGGGCCGGTGAACCATTGCGGCCATTCGGGAATGTCTGTGGCGTCTCCAATGGAGTCTGGCCCCCATCCGTAGTTAGTGTCGCTGACAAAGTAATTGTTTTCAGAGAGGGTTCGACCGAGGTCGCCATCGCCATCGGTGAGCCAGTTTTCTCCGCATGAGTGGTGAATGAAGACCAGTTTTACGGGTTCGGCTGGGGGGGTGGGAGTTTCGCCCTGAGCCAGCGTGGGTTCCGCTCTTAGGCCGCCAACCAGAAGAGCTATAGCAATTATTAAAATGTACCAGGGTTTGCGTTTCATGGGATTGCTCCTTATGCAAAGTGAGATTTTAAATCTTAGTTGTAACTACTTAGCCTCTGTTAGAATATTTTTGCCGCAGGCACACAAAGCATCCGCATCTATCCGCGAAATTCGCGTCATCCGTGTTCTATTTTAGCTCATTCAGTTATATCCTGAGCAGTTACTCTTAGTTTGAATATAACATAAACTTCCAGCATCTGACGTTTTTCTGTTAGAATTTGAGGCGGCAGAAAAATAGAGAGGGCCGAAGATGCAAAAAGGGGTAGTGGCTCTCAAGCAGGTGACGCGCTTGTCACTGCGAGCGGAGTTTACATAGCGTGGCAGTCTCCGGCACCACAAGGGAAATTGCTTACTCAAGAATATGCTTCGCTATCGGCAAAAAACGCCTCGCAATAACAGTACCATTACTTACTTACTTAAATACCACTACTCAAAAAGGAGACAGAGGATGGAAAATATATGAACTACATTGGAGAACTGGCCGCTTTGGCCACCGCGCTTGCTTTCGCAATCAATTCCGGGTTATTTGCTGCGGCAGGCCGGCGCGTGGGTGCAGGAGTAGTAAATCGGGTACGCTTAATTTTCGCTGCCCTTTTTGTGACCTTGTCTCATTGGATATTTTTGGGAAAGCCTTTTCCCTGGGACGCGGAACCGGAACGCTGGCTGTGGTTGGGGTTATCTGGGTTGGTAGGCTTTGTGCTGGGAGACGCTTTTTTGTTCCAAGCCTTTGTATGGGTTGGAGCGCGGGTTTCTATGTTAATGATGAGTCTTGCTCCGGTCATTGCCGCCCTAACAGCCTGGATATTTTTGGGCGAGTCGCTGACCTTTTGGCAAATGATGGGGATCGTGCTCACCACCAGCGGTGTTGCCTGGGTTCTTTGGGAGGGAAATGATTCCCAGGTCGCTCAGGGTAAAAATTATGTCAAGGGAATTCTCTTTGGCTTGGGTGGAGCAATCGGCCAGGCGTTGGGCGTTGTCCTGGCCAAGAATGGCATGCAGCCCATAAACGACATGGGAGAAAGTTTTTCCCCGCTTTCCGGAAATTTCATCCGCTTAATCACGGCGGTAACTATCATGTGGGCGTATACTATTTTTAAGGGCGAAGGCAAAAACACGTTCCAGCAGTTGGCGGGGGAGGGGCGGGCTTTAGGCTCTATAGCTGGGGGAGCGTTTGTGGGACCTTTCTTGGGCGTGTCGCTCTCTTTGTTCGCGCTCCAATATACAT
This sequence comes from Chloroflexota bacterium, assembly GCA_003648195.1. Lineage (GTDB taxonomy): Bacteria > Chloroflexota > Anaerolineae > Anaerolineales > UBA11858 > B10-G9. Next base: position 3,787 of record QMOK01000198.1, read on the forward strand.
CCGTGGGTATAGCTAGCACTTTCATGGCTTTGTCTCCCGTTTTCCTTTTGCCAATTGGTTACTTCTGGTTCAAAGAGCGTTTCGGCTGGGGAGCCGTGGCGGGGACGCTGTTAGCCGTGGCCGGGGTGGCTTTGCTCATTTTGGCATGAGAGGAGGTGTGAGGAGTATGAAGAGTATGAATGGGAACGCTGACGGTAAATTTTCCATGCTATAATTCTTCTAGCTACAGGATACTTTGTCAAAAGCAGGAAAATAGAACACGGATAGGCCTACGGACTCGCGGATGTAGCGGATAAACGCGGATTAAAAACTTAAAAATGCTTGAACTCCGCGCCAACCTGCCCAATCAGCGTCATCCGCGTTCTATCACCAAGGCTAATTTTTAAACTGTCAGGTAGCTAGTAATTCTTAAAATGTTTTGAAGACTAAATTAGAGAGTACATTTTGTTAATAGTAGCTCGACAATAACCAAGGAAAATATGGATAATCAAGCTAAAATCATTCCAGCTGAAAACCTCGTCAACCAAAAACTTCTCAAAGGCGCTTTGGTGAACTTCGTCCATTCTAAGTCAATGACTCTGGCCGAGTGGCGCTTTGAGGCCGGCACTCCCCTGCCAGAACATTCGCACCCTCACGAGCAGATTACCAAACTCATCGCTGGGAAATTTGAACTAAGCATTAGCGGTAAAACTTACCAATTAGAGGCGGGGAGTGCGGCTATCATCCCACCCCATGCCATTCACTCCGCCAAGGCGATGACATCTTGTCACGTGATTGATGTTTTCCATCCCACGCGAGAGGAGTACAAATAACCTATGGCTAAATTCTCATTTTCAGATATTAGTGATGCTTTCTTGTGGGTCAGTTCCGCAATGTATGGGATGAACTCAGCCATGCTCCACAAGGATACGGGGAAGATATTCTATCATTCCGAAATGGGTGATATTGATGAGATCATTGAAGATGACGATCCTATCTGGGAGCAATTCATTTATGTTCCCCACAAGAACGACCTAGACTTAGGAAAAGAATTGGTCTTTGAATTCGTAAATAAGCACCTCCCCCAAAAGTATGATCTCGTTTGGAATATATTCCGCAGCGGAGGGGCTTACGGGCGCTACAAAACACTCCTAGACCAAAACGGACTGCTCCAAACCTGGTACGATTACGAGAACAACCGCACTGAACACGAAATACGAAAGTGGTGTCAGAGAAACAAGATTGAACTGGAAGAAGAACCAGAGGAAGGCTAGACTATGCACATATATCACGGAAAAATA
>QMOK01000199.1 GCA_003648195.1 Chloroflexota bacterium
CACAGGGGTGGGGGGAAGAGCATATTCTGTTTCTTGCGCCTGAGATGTGAACGCAGGGGAAGCAACTAGCGTAGCACCCGGATCATATTTGGATTCGAAAGTCAGGTAAACCTCATCGCTCAACATAAGCAAGTCACCATTTTGTAACTGGTATTGGCCTACGACCTTCTTTTTATTGATAAATGTGCCATTTGTAGAATTATCTTCCACAAAATACTCATCCCCGCGGCGGGTAATGATAGCGTGCTTGCGAGATACTTCTGGAATCTCAAAAACAATATCTGCTGTTGTGTCTCGCCCAATAATTATCTCATCTTTATCAAGTTCAAAAGTTTCCCTAAGACGAGGGCCTTTTTTTACGGTGAGCTGGAATGTTTGTGGGTTCATATTTCTATCCTTTTTCCTCTGAAATAAAAAAATTATGACCGTTATATAATTTTCCGTGTCCTTTGTACTCGTGCCCCCCTCTGTACATAATTATAAGCCTTTTTCGCTTAAAGTGTCAAACGCCAATCTAAAGCAGAATAACGCTCGGCGACTTTATTATTGCCAACAGCAATTGCAATTGCCTTTTTGTTGCCTATCAGAACGCATAATTTTTCGGCCCGCGTAATAGCCGTGTAAAACAAATTTCGCTGCAACATCATGTAATGCTGAGTAATAACAGGAACAACCACCACCGGAAACTCTGAGCCTTGCGCCTTATGAACCGAAATAGCGTAGGCATGGGTTAGCTGCTCACATTCCACCCAATCAAACTGCACCGGCTTCTCTTCAAAATTGACCGCCAGAGTTTTGTTAATGGCGTCTATGCCAGAAATATAGCCAATATCACCATTATAAACGTTTTTATCGTAATCGTTCTTTGTTTGCATAACCTTATCCCCCGCGCGGAAAATTTGCCCGTACAGAGAAATTTCGGGCGCATTGGCGCGGGGCGGATTAAGCTTGGCCTGTAGCCGGGCATTTAGCGCGTCCACGCCAGCCGCTCCCCTATACATGGGCGAAAGAACCTGAATATCACGCTGGGGGTGAAAACCGAATTTCTGCGGGATACGCTGGCAAACTACGTCTTCTACCCAATCCCCCGCGCTTTCGGCATCTAAAGCGGTAAAGAGGAAAAAATCCTTGCTTTGCTTAGAGAAAAGAGGCATTTGCCCCTGATTAGTTCGGTGAGCATTGGTAATGATTTGCGAATCGCTCGCCTGGCGGAAAATAGTACTCAGTTTAGTGACAGGAACCGTCCCGCTGGCAATCACATCCCTAAGCACATCCCCCGCCCCCACCGATGGCAACTGATCCACATCCCCCACCAACAAAAGATGCGTGCCCGGTTGGAGGGCTTTTAAAAGGTGATTGCCCAAAATCACATCGAGCATGGATGTTTCGTCAACGACCAAAAAGTCAATGGGGAGGGGATTCTTTTGGTGATGGCTGAACCCTTTGAGCGGAGAATACCCCAGCAAACGGTGAATAGTGCTGGCCGGGCGATTTGCAGCCTCCGAAAGGCGTTTTGCCGCTCTTCCCGTGGGCGAAGAGAGAGCGTATTTTTTCCCCGCTTCTTCTAAAGCAGAAATAAGAGAGCGGATAGCAGTCGTTTTCCCTGTTCCCGGGCCGCCTGTCAGAACACTAACGGGGTTCAGCAGGGATATTTCTACAGCGTGCCGTTGCTCGGGCGAGAGGGTGGGGTCAAGGTTCGGGGCGGTGATTCCCTTATAGGCCAGGGGCTTGGCCTCGCGAAGAGATTTAATCCGCCGGGAAATGCCAATTTCACTGTAGAAGAAGGGGGGCAGGTAAACCACCGGGAGACGGTACGGCTCGGAGGTCTCGCGCACCGCCTTGGTTACAGTTTTTTCGTCTGGAGAGGGGGATAACGGTAGAAGGTCGGTGACCACTTGTTCATCTGCTAATAAACGTTTGAGGGCGGGCTTTAAATCCTCCACCGGAATATTAAGAAGTTGATGCGCTTTTTCGAGCAATTCATTCTCTGGGAGGTAAACATGGCCGTCGTTGGTTTTTTCGTTAAGGGTGTGAACGAGGCCAGCCTCTAGACGAGAGGGATGGTTGGCCTGTAGGCCTAAATCTTGCGCGAGTTTGTCAGCTGTTTTGAAGCCTACGCCGTATATATCGCGGGCCAATTGGTAGGGGTTGCTCTGAACTATTTGCAGGGATTCGTCTTGGTAGGTTTTGTATATTTTGGTGGCAAGATTGGTGCTCACGCTGTGACTGTGCAAAAAGAGCATAATTTCTTTGATGTGCTTTTGCTCTTCCCAGGCTTGGGATATTTGGATGGTGCGTTTGGGGCCAATTTTCTCAACTTCCGAGAGGCGTTCGGGGTGTTCAGAAATGGTTTCTAGGGTCTCTTTCCCAAAATGTTCCACTATGGATTCGGCTAGTTTGGGGCCAATACCTTTGATAAGGCCAGAGCCGAGGTAACTTCGAATCCCAGAAAGGGTAGCGGGGGCGGTTTGTTCGCAGTATTCGGCCTGGAATTGCAGCCCGTGTTTGGGGTGTTTTTGCCATTTCCCGCGCAGGTTCAGGTTCTCCCCCGGAGAAAGCCGCGGGAGGTTGCCAACGATGGTTACGAAGCCTTGGCGATTGATTCCGGGCGTGTTTCGCCGTTTGGGGCGCAGGCGAACAACGCTATACCCGTTTTCGGGGTTGTAGTATGTGATGTGCTCTACAGAACCGGATAGTTGTTCCATGATGGTTTTTTAGGATTTTATGGATTTTTGGGTAGTTATTCAAAACGTTAGTGGTGCATTGCCTCTGCTTTTGGATGCGTTGCACCACTAGTTTATCTATCTGATCCGAACTGCAACGCACTTTTCTAAGTGCATTGCAGTTTTGCCACCATGATTTTGAGCAATTACATTAAAACTTTGGAGGTCTCCCTAATCCACTGTCAGCGTCTTGCTCAAATTGCGGGGAAAGTCGGGATCGTAGCCGCGCGCCAGACTGCTTTGGTAGGATAGCAGTTGCAGGGGGATGACGCTGAGGAGGGCGTCAATGTAGGGGCGCAGCTCGGCGGGAGCGTCTATGGTGGGGATGACGATTAAATCTTGGGCGTTGGCGTGTAACCGGGCGTCTTCCTCGCCAATAACAATTGCTCTTCCCCCGCGACAAGTCACTTCGTTAATCCCGCTAATGATGAGCGGAACATCCTCTGGCCCAGCGACAAAGATAATGGGGTAGCCTTCTGTCACAGCAGAGAGCGGCCCGTGCTTGAACTCGGTGGAGAGCATCCCTTCGCAGTGGGCGTAGGTGATTTCTTTGAACTTGAGCGCACCCTCTAAGGCAATGGGATAGGTTAGCCCGTAGCCCAAGCAATAAAGATCATTCCAAGGCGTGACGTGCTTTTCTATAGCAGAAATCTGACTTTCTACGGCGGCAATGGTTTGCTCAATCCAGCTTGGTAAATTGTTCAGCAAGGATGTATCGTGCCCCGCCATGCGCAGAGCCAGGTACAAAAAGGTCACCACCTGGTTAGAGAAAGTTTTCGTGGCCGGGACGCTGATTTCGTAGCCGCAAGTGAGGGGGATGTGATATTCGCTTTCACGCATGAGGGTGGAACCAACCACGTTCACCACTCCCAGCACACCCATCCCCTGCGCCTGAGCCACGCTCATAGCGCTGAGTACGTCTTTCGTTTCTCCGCTTTGGCTGATGAAAATTCCTACATCCTCGGGGCCAATGGCAGAACTGTATTGGGCTATAAATTGCGGGGCAAGCACAGGGATGGAAGGGTGTCCGGTTAGGCGTCCCAGGTAAATAGAGCCTAGTAACCCGGCGTGATAGCTGGTTCCGCAGGCAATGAAGTAGATGTTCCGCGCTTCTTTCAGGCGTTTGAGGAATGGCATGACGTCTGGGGATTTGTCTAAAAGGTGAATCAGCTCGCCCGCTACTTTTGCTTGCTCGTGAACTTCTTTGAGCATGAAGTGGGCGTATCCGCCTTTTTGCACGGCTTCCATGGTATCTTCAACAAGCTCTGGTTCACGCTCTACCAGGCTGCCATCTTCTACTTTGCGAATCTCAAAACCATCGGCCCAAAAGATGATGATTTCGCCGTCTTCGAGCCGAACGATGTTGCGGGTGAGGGGGAGGATGGATGGCAGATCCGAGGCGATGCAGGTGGCGTCTGGCATGATGCCAGCTACTAGCCCGGAACCTTTTTTAATGGCGTAAAGGCGATCTTCGCCGGTTTTGCCAATTACGTAGGCGTAGTCGCCTTCTAGGTCGTGATAGGCCAGGCGCATGGCTTCTAGCATGTTGTGTCCCTGGCTCGCGTAGCGTTCTACGGCGTGTACGCAGCTCTCGCCGTCATTCTCCGAGCGGACGACCATCCCCTCGGCCATGAACTCCTGGCGCAGCTCCACGTTATTGACCACGTTCCCGTTGTGGGCGCCGACCATGCCTCCATCTGAGTCTAGGTGGGGTTGTGAGTTGGGTTGTGAGGGTGCTCCAAAGGTGGCCCAGCGCAGTTGGAGGATAGCCCTATCCCCGCGCATTTCGGCGAAGTTGTAGCGGTCGGCTACTTCTTGTACCATTCCGGCGTCTTTGCGGAGGTCAATTTCCCCCGCCTGCGGGATGGTGGCTACTCCTACGGTGTCGTATCCCCGATACGATAAACGATGCCCCGCTTCGATGAGGATGGGGCCTAAGGCTTGTTCTTCTTTGGTGACGATGGCAAAAATTCCGCACATGTGATTTCTCCTTCTAATGGCAGGGTTAGGAATATCTAATTGTTGAGGATGCGAACAAATGTAAAATTGCTAGTTTGAAAGATTATTTCATAATCGCCTTGTTCAACATAGTACATTATTTCTTCTAGAACTTCATCGGCGATTCGATAGTCTTCAATTAACATAAGGTTCACTTCGGGGTGCTGCGCTCTGGTGTATTTGTAAAGGTTATAATCAGTAAAGGCGCCTATGGTTACTTTTAAATTTTCTAGGTCAGGAAGATATTCTAGTGGATAATTCGTGAAGACAGGTTCGTAGTTTCCGGTTTCTTCAAAATATTGGTATAAATTTTCAGTGACATTGG
>QMOK01000200.1 GCA_003648195.1 Chloroflexota bacterium
GGAACTGCGGCAAAACAGAATGTATAAAAACAAAAAACACCCTCATTTGTACAGCTCTGGCAATAAATATAGGCTCTTTCGGAATTCACGGGGTAGATGTCATTGCGAACCTCCGTTTTCGCTGTGCGTGCCGTTGGCAGGAGGTGCGGCAATCCTCCAGATAGTTGGGGAAACTGCCACGTCACAAAAAACGTTCCTCGCCGCGACATAGTTAGGTCACTTTGTTGAAGTGCAACCCCGCTAACATTTTGACCAACATACCGGGCACCCGCTCTTGGACTGCTAAACCATTTACGCTATTCTTGATGAACCCCGTCAGGCCGATGGCATGCGCCTAAGCGTGGAACTGGTCGCCACCACTTTCGGGAATCGCTGGAACACGTACCTTCTGCAACTCCCCCACGAAGTCCGCGCCCCTCACTCCACGGTCATCAGACGCGACTTCTCCCAGATGGAGAAGAGAATGACGCGAGGCGGTTTGCACTTGCAACCCTGCGACTCTGCGTTAAGTTTTCTCTATCTGCGGGACGGGATATGTTTATGTTGTTTCGGGGGGAATGGGTGTCGTGAAGGCTTGGAAAAACGAAAGCCCTGAAACTTTTAGATAGTCCCAGGGCTTTTTTGTGTTTTTGTTTACAAGGTAATGAAACGATTCAAGGCAATTTTATCGGAACCAGATTTTCGTGCAAAACAAGATAAATAACACCCAAGTTGCAGCAAATACCGATCCAACTAACAGCACGGCAAGTGTCGAATACCAAACGTATCGCCAAGACTCGGCCCGCGTCATCTGTTGGTTCTTGACGCTCTTACGCGGTATAACTCTCTCCTGACGGAGATTCTTGTTATACCATGGTGTGCCGTCTACGTTCATGTCGCAAATGACTCTGCCGTCATCTTCAACTTGAAATGGTTTACGTTTCATCGTCTGAAAGTCCAAAATTTAATTATAAAGATGGCAGGTGACCACATGCCCTGGTTCAACTTCTCTAGCTTGCGGGGCGACCGTTTTGCATATTTCCATACATTCCTTACATCGCGTATGGAATTTGCAGCCTGCTGGGGGATTAGCAGGAGAAGGAATGCTGCCCTCGAGGATAATACGCTTCCTCTCGAATGTGGGATCGGGAACTGGGGCGGCACTTAGGAGTGCCTGCGTGTATGGATGCAATGGTTTTTTGAAAATAGAAGCCTTGCTTCCGGTTTCAACCAAACTGCCTAGGTACATAACGCCCACTTCATCGGAAATATGTTCTACCACCGAGAGATCGTGTGAAATGAAAAGATATGCTAGCTTGTACTTTTCCTGCAGATCCTTGAGGAGGTTGATAATTTGGGCTTGAATCGAAACATCCAGTGCTGACACTGGTTCATCGCAAACGATGAACGAAGGATTGAGAGCAAGCGCTCTTGCAATACAGATGCGCTGGCGCTGCCCACCAGAAAATTCATGCGGGTAGCGATCCTTATGGTATGGTTCCAATCCGCAGGATTTCATGATGCTATCTAGGTAGTCGTTATATTCATTGTCCGGTACGATATGGTGTTCTTTAACTGCCTCGCCGATAATCTCGCTGACCGGAAGTCGTGGTGAAAGACTCGAAAAGGGGTCTTGGAAAATCATCTGGTATCTGGGGCGAACAAGGCGCATTTCTTTGTGGGAAAGCTTGTGGATATCGACTCCGAAGAATAGTACCTCGCCATCTGTCTTTTCGTTTAAGCGTAAAATTGTCTTCCCAACTGTTGTTTTACCACAACCAGATTCTCCAACAAGCCCCATTGTTTTGCCTTGGTTAATTGTAAAACTGACGCCATCAACTGCCTTGACGTTCCCAACAACACGCTGCATCAGACCCGCTCTGATGGGAAAATACTGCTTAAGGTCAGTTACCATTAGCATAGGATAATTCTTTTGAACATCTGTTTCGTGACTTTTTTCTTCCATAATTTAACCTGAAATTAGACCTGTGCTTGGTCAGTAACGCAGCGATAACAAGTCGCCATATGCGTTTGAGTAATGTGTGCTTCTGGGGGATACTCGCCATCACATGCTGGTATGCGTTGTTCACAGCGATCCCTAAAATAGCAGTAATTTGGCATATTGATGGGATTTGGAACGTTACCAGGAATGGTGTAAAGTCGTTCAACAGAACGATTTATAACCGGCTTGGAAGCCATTAGACCTACAGTATACGGGTGTTGTGGATTTTTGAACACTTCAATTGCGGTGCCTTTTTCAACAACACGTCCCGCATACATGACGACAACATAATCTGCCATTTCGGCAATGACCCCAAGATCATGTGTAATAAGCATGATACTGGAATTAATTTTGTCTTTGAGGTTTCTAAGCAAGTCGAGTATTTGGGCTTGAATCGTCACATCAAGCGCGGTAGTCGGTTCATCTGCGATGATAAGCTTGGGATTGCAGGCAAGTGCCATGGCAATCATAATGCGCTGCCGCATGCCACCCGATAGTTCATGGGGATACATATTGTAAACCCCCGCGCTATTAGCAATCCCCACGAGGTCAATCATATTAAGTGATAGTTCTTTAACCTGTTCCTTGGTCATTTCCGGGTTATGAAGTTCAATCACCTCATCGGTCTGTTCGCCTGCAGTAAAGACCGGGTTCAAACTCGTATTCGGTTCCTGGAATATCATTGATATTTTGCTGCCGCGAATGGATTCCATTACCTTTGAGGGTGTTTTGGCTATGTCGTAAATTTTTTCTCCGGAATCAAACCTAATGGCACCCTCAACAATCTGTCCTTGCGGTCGTTGTACAAGTTGCATCAGCGAAAGAGCCGTGACAGATTTGCCGCAGCCTGACTCTCCAACCACGCCAACGGTTTTACCTTTAGGTATTTCAAAGGATACTCCGTCAACCGCCTTGACCGTGCCGATATCGGTGAAAAAATATGTATGGAGATTATCAAATTCCACAACATTTTCAGGGTTTTTCATCGAAGTCAAGTACTCACTTTCAGGAACATTTTTTCGGTTGCGCTGTCGTTCAATTTTATCAGTGATACGACGATTTTCGCGTGAAATTTTTGCCAATTCACGTGCGGAAATGTGCTGATTGTCCTTAGGTTTGGTTTGTCCATTGATCCTTTCAAAAATGGATCTTTTTCTTCCTTTCATCGTAATTGCCTACCTTTTCATCTTCGGGTCATATGCGTCTCTAAGCCCATCACCAACGAAGTTAAAGCCGAGCACGGTTAAGAGGATTAACATTCCTGCCGGTATCCACATAAACCAATAACTAGTCATGATGAATGCGTCCGAAGCCACGTTGATGATACTTCCCCATGAGGCTAGCGGGTATTTGACACCAAGTCCCAGAAAACCCAAAGTCGCTTCCGTTATGATAATTCCGCCGAGGCCTGCTGTCGCTTGTACAATCAATATCGGCATGACATTTGGGATTAGATGCTTGAAAATCCTGCGGCTCGTGCGAATTCCTGTCGCTTCTGTCGCAACCATGAAATCTTGTTCACGAAGCGAGAGGATTTGACCACGGACGACACGCCCCACGCTTGTCCATCCTAGCAAGCCGAGTATCATCATTAATAAGAATATCCTCGTCATTGGTTTAACTTCTAAGGTGTCCATGACAGAGCCAAAGATAAGAACCATTGGAATAAACGGAATGCTATTAAACAAATCAATGAAGCGCATCAGCGCTGTGTCCACCCAGCCGCCAAAGTACCCTGAGACACCTCCAACAATAATGCCGATGAAGACCTCAATGAAAATGACTATAAAACCAACCAGAAGCGAAACCCGCCCTCCATGCATGAGGCGCGTCATTACATCCATGCCGTTATTGTCAAGACCAAGAGGGTGTTCAGCTGAAGGATTTTCGAACAAGCGGATCATCTCTATGGGCGTTTCTTTTTTTATGTTATAAGTTTTATTAACGCGAGCGATAGTATACTCAATCGTTTCTCCATTTTCATGCGTATAAGAGAATCTCGATTGACGATTAATAATCATTTGGCGAATAGTTGATTTATATCCAACAGTGAGAAAAACCGATTGGTCGAGCGGATTCACAATGATTGCTGAGATTTCAGCATATTCATTTCCTGCACTATCTAATATTGTGACTTGGCCCTCACCATTGCGAATCGAATAGGTTTGATTTCCTACGGTAAAGGTCTCGCTATTTTGCGCTAGGGCGAGACTACTAGCAAGCCGAAAGTCAAATGATGAAACCATAAGCTTGTCTGATTCGTTATAGGCATCATATACATCCAGCGTTGCGAGAGCAACATCAATTTCAATAGAGATTATAGACGCTTTGTTTTTCTTGGTAATACGATAGAAAATTCCATCTAGCTCAAAACTATTTACACCTTTCTCTTCTGCGGTTTTGTATGCTGTTATGAGTTCGTCTGGCACGACATCGTCAGTAAGGGAGTTAAAACCTTTAAGAATTACCTCTGCGACTGGTTCAAGTTGCATGATGCGATAGGTATTATCATCGATGTTGACATAGTAATAAGTCTGATCATCGCAAGTAAAAGTTTCATTATTTTCGCCAAGTGCCAACAAGAATTGGGTGCGCTGGGAACTTCCAAACTCCGCACCATCGGCAATTGTGTAGCGTAATTCTTCGTTATAGGTAGCTCCCGCATAATCCTTGGACATAGTTCCCACACCTTTAAAGACCTCTGTCTGCCCAAAAGGTGAAAAGAATGGCCCCAAAAACGAAAAAGTGAACATGAACAAAAGAATAACGAAACCAACAACCGCTAATTTATTGCGGATGAAGCGTTTAAATACGAGCATCCCTGGCGAAAGGACTTTAACACGCCTCGCATCGTCAAGATGCATTTCTTCTGCATGGTCAACCTTGTAAATATCTTCTTGCGTAGTGTTTTGATTTATATCTTTGTCTGGCATAGAAAACCTCGTCAGTTTGCTCTTACACGCGGGTCTACAACTGCGTACATAATGTCTGCGACAATGAGA
>QMOK01000201.1 GCA_003648195.1 Chloroflexota bacterium
GGGCTGTACTGCTAGGAGGTTGGGTGAATCAAAAAATACCTAAGGGGAAATTTGACAAAATAATTTATGGCTTTTTAGTCATAGTCGGGGTGCTTCTTATTGTGAAATAATTAAAAACAAAGACCTCCAAGGTTTGGAAATGCAAAAACCGCGGAGGTCTGTTTTTTTTTGGGGGGGGAACTATATGTCTAGTGATGTAAAATTTGAGAAAGGAATAGCTTGGTGCGATCTTCTTGGGGGTTATGGAAAATGTCATTAGGCGATCCGCTCTCTACTATCAATCCCTCGTCAAAGAAATACATTCGGTCTGCCACAGCACGGGCAAATCCCATTTCGTGAGTTACTACGAGCATGGTCATTCCACTCTTGGCTAGTTCAATCATCACATCTAATACTTCCTTAATCATCTCAGGGTCAAGGGCAGAAGTTGGCTCATCGAAAAGCATAATCTGAGGCTGCATGGCTAAGGCGCGGGCAATGGCAACACGTTGTTGCTGACCGCCAGAAAGGTTGCCTGGGAATTTCTCAGCCTGTTCAGGAATGCCGACACGCTCCAAGAGTTCCATGGCTACTTTTTCGGCTTTATCCTTGGGCCACTTGCGCACCCAAATTGGAGCTAAGGTTATGTTTTTCAACACCGTGAGATGGGGGAATAAGTTGAATTGCTGAAAAACCATCCCCGTTTCGGTGCGGATTTTTTCAATGTTGCGGACATCGTGAAATAGTTCAATACCATCAACAATGATGTCGCCCTCTTGGTGTTCTTCTAAGCGGTTAAGTGTGCGAATGAAGGTAGACTTTCCAGACCCTGAGGGACCAAAAATCACAATTACTTCACCTTTGCGCACTTCCATATTTATACCGCGCAAAACATGGAATTCGTCATACCATTTATGCACGTTTTTACAAGAGATAATTACTTCGTTGTTGGTTGTGTCAGTCATGGCTCAGTCTCCTACAAGCGTGTGCTAACGCCCATCATGGCTTCTAATCGGCGGCTAGCGATAGACATTAGATAGCAAAAAATCCAATAAACGACCGCGATGAATAAATAGACCTCAATTTGTAATTGCATGAATGCGGGGTCAGAGTTGATGATGGAACGTCCAATGCCCAAGAAATCGTTAATGCCTACAATCACGACCAGAGTCGTATCTTTGAACAGGCTGATGAATTGCCCAACTATGGCGGGGAGCACGGCGCGCAGGGCTTGGGGCATGGTAATAAAAACCATGGTTTGGAAATTACTCATCCCCACCGCTTTGGCGGCTTCTATCTGTCCGGGGGGGACGGCTTGTAACCCACCCCGAACATTCTCTGCGGAATAAGCCGCACTGAAGACGGTCACAGCCATGAGGGCGCGCAACAAGCGGTCTATGCGGGATTCGGATGGCAAGAATAACGCCAAGATAATGGAGAACATAAACAGAATTGTGATTAGGGGAACTCCACGAATTGTTTCGATGAAGATGGTCGAGAAAGCACTGACCACCGGGAGGGATGAGCGTCTCCCCAGGGCTAGAGCTATCCCGATGGGGAAGGAGAGAACTATCCCCCCGGCGGCTAACAAGAATGTTACCAATAACCCTCCCCAGAGAGTTGTTCCCACGGCGGGAAGTGTTGCGCTATTCTCAAATCCAGAAAGAAATATAATTGTCACAATGGGAGTAATTGCCCAACCGATGACTATGTAACTGGCTTTTAGCGACTGAATCCGCCCGATAAAATATCCTGCCAAAACCAAAAGCGCATTCGCGCCTAGATATAGCCTCATACCTAAATCAAACTCTGGGTGATGCACGGGCAAAAGGGCAAAGACTGCAAATAATATCGCAAAAGCAATGGCTATGGAGCGTAATAAGCCCCCCCATTTGCCCCAGCTTGCGCCCATCAAAAAGAGAATGAGCGATAGCCCTACACCAACACGCCAGAGCTGATCACGCGGGTATTGGCCTACGGCGTATAGCAATGGGAAATTCGTCACCACTTGCCAATCAGCGTCTACAAACATCCATCGAATTGAACTGAACATAACGTAGGCAGCAAAAGGGAGCAAAACAAGCGTTAATAAAGTGTTCCCCCAACCGTTAAAAAGATTATCTCTCATCCATTTGATAGGTCCCGGCGGTTGAGGCGGGCGTTTTATTTCTTGAACAATTTCTGTGGCAGCCATAATCACCTCGTCACGAATTGAATACGACGATTATAAAGGTTGAGAACAAAAGAAGTCAGAAGACTCATTGTGAGATATGTCACCATTACCAAAGCGAATACAGGAACAGCTCGCCCGGCTTGGTTAATGGTGATTTTGCCAACACTAAAGACTTCTTGGAAGCCAACGGCTAAAGCCAGGCTAGAGTTTTTTGTCAGGTTAAGGTATTGGCTAATCATTGGAGGAATTATGACCCTGAGAGCCTGTGGCATAACTACCAAGCTTAGAACTTGGCTGGTAGAAAGACCAACGGCTCGCGCTGCCTCAACTTGACCTCGGTCAACGGCTTGAATGCCTGCCCGCACGACCTCGGCTATGAAAGCAGCGGTGTACATAGTCAAGCCGATAAACAGTGCGGCAAATTCTGGTGTGAAGCGTAGCCCGCCACTGAAGTTAAAACCCTCTAAAACGGGAACGTCTAGCTGCAACGGGCTTCCTGTGCAGAGAAACCAGCCAATCAACGGGAAAATTATTAATATGCCCAGACTGATTTTGGAATAGTGAGTCTCTTGGCCTGTGAGTTCACGACGGCGACGTAAAATAACATATACAATAATGGATAGTAAAATTCCAATTCCTATTGAAATCACAAACGGCGCACTTGTCTCGGTTAAACGCAGCCATGTAAAATAAAAACCACGCCTGTTAATATAAACAAGTCCAGGCCAAGTTATACTCTCTTGCACTCTAGGTAGTTGTCCGAAGATTGTAAAATACCAAATAAATAACAAAACCAAAAGGGGAATATTGCGATGAAATTCAATATATATTAACGCTATCCGACTAAGCAGCCAGTTAGACGAAAGACGTGCTAATGCCATCAGCGTTCCCAAAATGGTAGCACCTATAATCCCAAAGACGGATACACGCAAAGTGTTCACTAGCCCAACCAAAAAGGCGCGGCCAAAGGTCATAGATGGATTATATTCAATGGGTGGGTTACTGATAGGAAAGCCTGCGGCCTCCTTCAGGAAATCGAAAGTCAGCGTCATACCTCTAGCATCAGCGGCTTTCAAAAAATTCATAATTGCCCAAACGACTGCTCCAATTATCAAAATAGTAGAAATAATTTGAGCAATAATCTTAAGCACGCGCTCATCACGATAGAAAGGAATATCTGACTTATATTGAATAGAAGATTGATTAGTTGTCATATGCACTCTTCTTTTTTTTCATAAGACCTCTTGCTTAAGTGCTCTAGCCGTCGTCCTCGGCGGCGTGTTCTTGAAAAATCTGCGCCGAGAACGGCGCAGCGAGCATGGCTAAAATAGACTTTTGCAAGAAGTCTATAAAAGGATGCGGTTACTGCGCCGAAACAATGTCCGAGCAACCGCATCCTTTGCTAATTTATTATCTAAACTTTATTTGACTGGCGGAGCATAAATCAAGCCGCCATTGCTCCATAGGTCATTGGGTCCACGTGGCAAGGAGAAAGCAATGCCCTCAGGTCCCATATAACGGTTATAAATCTCGCCATAGTTACCAACAGCGCTAATTGCTTGAGCCAAAGCTACAGCATCAAGTCCAAGATCAGAATAGCCCCAATCGCCCTCTTGCCCTAGCAAGCGTAAGACATTGATATTGTCGCTGCTCTTCATCTCTTCAACATTGGCTTGGGTGACGCCCAATTCTTCAGCGTTAATCAGGCCATACATGACTATTTTGACAATATCAAACCAAACATCATCACCATGGGGTACTGCGGGGGTGAGAGGTTCTTTTGAAATTGTGATGTCGAGAATAATGTGATCATCAGGAGCGGCAAAACCGCTGCGTACAGAAGCTAATTGAGACTTGTCGCTGGTGGTAATATCACAGCGGCCTTCTTCGTAAGCACTATAAACGGCAGCCGTCTCTTCAAAAGTCACGGCTTCATAAGACATTCCATTCTGGCGGAAGAAATCAGCTACATTTTGCTCTGTGGTGGTGCCGGTGGTCACACACACGGTCGCGCCATCAAACTCATCAGTTGAGGTGATGCCACTAGCTTTGCTAACCATAAAACCCTGACCATCATAGAACATAACAGTGGTAAAGTTGCCCCACTGGGAGTCACGGCTGGCAGTCCAGGTAACGTTACGGCTCAAAATATCAACTTCGGCGGTTTGTAGAGAAGGTCCTCGGTCGGCGGCGGTGAGAGGAACAATCTCAATAGCATTGGGGTCATTAAAAACTGCCGCCGCAACTGCACGGCAAAGATCAATATCAAAACCAATGTTGTTACCATCAGCATCCAGATAACCAAAGCCGGTCAAGTCGGTTCGGCCACCGCAAACAACTTTTCCGCGTGCTAAAACGCGGTCAAAAATCTCGGTGTCTGCTGCTTCTGCGGGAACTTCCTTTTCTACAATGACAGTCTCAACAACAGTAACGGTTTCTCCACCGCCACAAGCTGCCAACACCATAGATAAAACCATTAATACGGCAATAATAGGTAAAATCTTTCGAAACATATTTCTCTCCTTTAAACTAAAATTGGGGTTGTTCTTAACAGAAAACTCACTTACATTAAGTATCTTTTATACCTCCTTATGTAGTTATATAAATCGGCTAAAACGATAATTCTCCCCGGCTTTGGTGCATAAAACCCAAGCCTAGCCGGGTTGATAGAGATATTCCAAATTTCGAACGGGATTACAGCGGTGAAGAAGATAGAGGATTTCGCAAAAAGATTTTCGCAATAATAACCAAAATGAGGTAAGCTAGGGGGGAAATGAAACTACAAACAGAAAATAACCATCCAAAAGTAAGAACTAC
>QMOK01000202.1 GCA_003648195.1 Chloroflexota bacterium
AACTAGGAAACTACTCGACTAAGGACTACAAAAACACATGCTCACAATCGATGGAAACACCCTCACCATTTCTGAAGTTGTCGCTGTTGCCCGTCACGGCGAAGATGTTGAACTCACCTCACAGGCCAAAGAAAATATCCGGCGGGCGCGCGCTTGGGTACAGGGTATCATTGCCGCAGGGGAGCCGGTTTACGGCATCAACACCGGTTTTGGCATCTTCTCTGACCGGCGCATTTCGGCCCAGGATTCCGCCAAACTGAGCCGCAACCTAATCCTGAGCCACGCTGTGGGAACTGGAGCGCCTTTGCCCGAAGAAGTCGTTCGAGCCGCCATGCTCATTCGCGCCAATACGCTGGCTATCGGGCACTCTGGGGCGCGTTTAGTGATTGTGGAAACTCTGCTAGAGATGCTCAAACGGGGCGTGACGCCCGTAATCCCCTCTCAGGGTTCGCTGGGATCGTCAGGCGATTTGGCTCCCCTCTCACATCTGGCACTAGTTTTCAGCACGGATGAAAACGACAGGGAAGAGGAGTCTGGGCAAGCCATATACAAAGGCCAAACCATGAACGGGAAAGCGGCCATGGAAGCGGCCGGAATCCCTCGCGTGGTGCTGCAAGCCAAGGAAGGCCTAGCCATCAATAATGGAGCTACATTCTCAGCCGCCATCGCCGCGCTAGCCATTCATGATGCCGAAAATCTCCTTAGCGTGAGTGAAATTTCCCTTTCAATGAGCCTAGAAGCCCTGCTGGGGGTCAGCAAAGCGTTTGATGACCGCCTCCACGCCGCCCGACACCACCCCGGCCAAATAGCAACCGCGAAAAGCGTCCGCCGCCTAACAAAGGGCAGCACGCTCCTAGATACCACCGACCGCGTCCAGGACGCCTATTCCCTGCGCTGCGGGCCACAAATCCACGGCCCAGCGTGGGAAACACTGGAATTCGTGAAAAAAATTACCGAACGTGAAATCAACGCCGCTACCGACAATCCGCTGCTCTTCGATTCCGAAACAGCCATCTCTGGGGGAAACTTCCACGGGGAAGCCGTAGGCATGAGCATGGATTATTTGAGTATTGCCCTCTCAGAAATTGGCGGAGTTTCTGAGCGGCGGGTCTTTCGCATGACAGACTCGAGCCTCAATTTTGACCTTCCGCCCATGCTGGTTGACAATCCCCAAGCGGCGGGGTTGAACTCAGGAATGATGATGCCGCAATATACGGCGGCCTCTTTGGTTCTGGAGAATAAGGCTCTGGCCTCTCCGGACTCTATTCATTCTTTGCCCACCTCAGCCGAGCAGGAAGATCATAACGCCAACGCTATGACTGCCGCCCGGCACACTCGTCAAATAGTTCAAAACACGGCCCATATTTTAGCTATTGAGACTTATACCGCCGCCCGCGCCTTAGACTTGCGTCTCCGCGCCCACCCTCGGGCACAGATGGGCGTTGGAACGAAAGCGGCACACGCTCGAATACGAGCAAAAGTCCCCTACCAGGCCGGAGACGCCCTTTGGGGACCAGAAATCGCCCAGGTGCGTGAATTAATCACCAGCGGGGAATTGGTTAATTATGTGAGGAATAGTTTAGCGGATGAGGTGGATGGCTAGCTATTTCTTCCGCTTCGCCAGAAGCTGGCTGGGGAGTGTGCTCGTGGGATGGCTTTTTTCCCGTTTTAGTTTTGCCATCCCTGTCAAACGCATTTTAGAAACAGACACACTCATGGCCTTTTACCACCCCCAGCCATCTTATCCCCTGCACGTATTGCTCGTCCCTAAGCGAAAATACAAAACTGTCACCGATATTGCTAATGAAGACACGGAGTTAATGAAAGACATCTTTGGGGCAGTGAAAAAATTGGTAGAGATGTACGAATTAGAAAAAAGTAGCTATCGCCTGATTACTAACGGAGGCAATGCGCAGGATGTACCTCAGTTACATTTTCATTTAATTGGAGAGGAATATGAGTGATTGTGTTTTCTGCAGAATATTAGCTGGTGAACTTCCCAGCAGTACCATCTACAAAGATGAGGTTTGCACGGCCATATTGGATATTCAACCTATCAATGACGGACACGTTTTGGTGATCCCGAACGAACATTATCCCCGTCTCGCCGATCTGCCGCCAGAAGTGGGCGGGCACCTCTTTGAAGTTGGGCAGCGCATCGCCGCCGCCATTCCTAAAAGCGGGGTGAAATGCGAAGGGGTGAACTTTTTCTTAGCCGATGGAAAAGCGGCTATGCAAGATGTTTTCCATGTTCACCTGCACGTCATTCCCCGCTACGAAGGAGATGGCTTCGGTTTCCAATTCCCTGTTACTTATTTCGAACTTCCCACGCGAGATAAGTTGAACAAGATAGAGGGATATATCAAAGACGCGCTTGGCTAAACGGTATTATCCATTGCATTATTCCGTATTCTTTGACCAATGGCACAATATTAAAAAGATGGGTAGTGGATAATTGCGTTTAAGCTGAAAATACAATCACTTTGATGATTTTCATCAAAGTATCAATTAAGTATCTCTTATGATAAAATAGGGTAACCAGAGTGGCAAAGTATATACCTTCCTCCGTCTTTGTATTGGTATATTTTTGCCACTCTATTTACTTGCCCAAAAGGCTCTTATAGCGCGATATTATACCTATCCGTGTTTGAAAATTCACAATAGTAATCAGTCTAATGGAGGCTAATTCATGAAAGCATCTGCTGTACACGAAACACTTAGCAAGCATATGCTCGCCACAGGCGAGGATATAGTTATTGATTTGGAGCGTTCTCACGGCTCTTATATTTATGACTCTTTGGAAAACCGCGAATATATTGATTTCTTCACCTACTTCGCCAGTATTCCCATTGGGCATAATCACCCCAAAATGAAAGACCCCGTTTTTCAGAAAAAACTTCTCACCTCCGCGATGAGCAAGCCCTCAAGCTCCGATTTCTACACCACCCTTATGGCCGAATTCGTAGATACGTTTGCGCGCGTGGCTATGCCTAAATATATGCCTTACCTTTTCTTGGTTAGCGGTGGCGCGCTCGCAGTTGAGAACGCCCTCAAGACCGCATTTGATTGGAAATTCCGCAAAAATGTTGCCAAAATCCAAAACACCCCCGACATTGCTCAACACTATGCCCTAGAAGGCATGGGAAGCAAAATCATTCACTTCAAAGAGGCGTTCCACGGTCGAAGCGGATACACCATGTCTCTCACCAACACCGCCGACCCCCGCAAATACGCCTATTTCCCCAAATTCGACTGGCCTAGAATCACCAATCCCAAACTGCGCTTCCCGATAACTGAAGAAGTGCTAAAAGAGGTCGTCCAAACTGAGGCCATAGCAATCGCCCAAATTGAAGCCGCTCTCAAAAAATACCCCGGCGATATTGCGGGACTCATCATTGAACCTATCCAAGGTGAAGGTGGTGACAATCACTTCCGCCCAGAATTCTTCCAAGAGTTGCGCCGCCTGGCCGATGAACACGAATTTTTATTCATTGTTGATGAAGTTCAATCAGGGATGGGCGTCACCGGAAAATGGTGGGCTATGGAACACATGGGAGTAATGCCAGACATCATTGCCTTTGGCAAAAAAGCTCAAGTCTGCGGCATCATAGCTGGGCCGCGCATAGATGAAGTAGAGAATCACGTCTTCCAAGAGTCAAGCCGCAACAACTCTACCTGGGGCGGTAACCTGACAGACATGGTGCGCTGCACACGCTACCTAGAAATTATTGAAGAAGACAATCTCATTGAGCACACGAATAAGGTTGGAGCCAAACTAAAAGCTGGCTTAGAGAAACTCGCCGAAAATTCCAATGGCGTAATGGACAATGTCCGCGGGCGCGGGCTAATGATCGCCTTTGACCTCCCCAACAAAGCAACCCGCGATGAAATGAAAGCCACCCTCAAGGAAAATGGCCTCTACTGCCTGCCTTGCGGCGAAAAATCAATCCGCTTCAGGGGCATGTTAGACACCCCCGAAGAAATTATTGATAAAGCGCTGAAAATTGTCGAGAAGAGCATCCCTGTAATCTAAGAGATAATTGACAATCTGATATTAAACCCTAAAAGCTCTAAGAAAGTTTAGAGTTTTTAGGGTTTGTTTTTCGTTGGGAGATGAGCATCCCCCCCAGCATGAGGCCACACCCTAGGATTCCCCGTAGTGAGAGGGATTCGCTTAAAATGAGCCACCCGCCCAGGAGGGCGAAAACGGCCTCCAGGCTGAGGATGATGGCCGCATGGGCTGGTTTAGCGTTTTGTTGGGCCACAACCTGCAGGGTATAAGCGACTCCCACCGAAATCACTCCTCCATAGAAAATTGGCCCCCACGCGGCTTGTATCTGTTGCCAAGTCGTCTCCTCCACAATAAATCCCGCCGCGAAGCTCAAAATAGCGGTAAGGATAAATTGTAAAAAAGATAGCCGAATGGCTCCAATCTTTGCGGCGAACTTGCCAATGAAGTGAACATGAGCCGCCCAGAAAAAAGCTCCCGCCAACACCAATCCATCTCCCAGCGCAAAAGAGAAATTCCCCTGAACACTCAAAAAATAGAGACCTATCACGGCTATAATTGCTCCTGCCCAAGTTTGGAAGGGAGCGCGATCGCCGGCAAAAGCGCCATATATGGGCACAATGACAACGTATAAGCCGGTGATGAAACCCGCTTTTCCGGCTGGGGTGTAAACCAAACCTATTTGCTGAAAGGTGGCGCCCAAGAATATCAAAACGCCGGCCACTCCTCCCATGAGAATAGCATCTCTAATTGAGCCGTCATAGGGGCCGTTTTTCTTTCGCTGCCACCAAAGCAAAGGGAATAAAGAAATACTGCCCAAGGCAAAGCGGATTCCGTTATAGAAGAATGGTGGCATTTCTTCCATTCCCAGGCGCTGGGCGACAAATCCCCCGCCCCAAATGATGGCGGCTAGAAAGAGCATGGCGTTGGATTGGATGTTTTTTTGTTTCATCTAG
>QMOK01000203.1 GCA_003648195.1 Chloroflexota bacterium
CCATCACCGAAAAATTGTGCGGCACCTCTGTCTCCTCAACTCAGGTGAGTAAGGCCACCGCCAAACTCGATGAAACTCTGGAGGCGTGGCGCAACCGATCTTTGGGCATCTTCCGATATATCCGACTTGACGCCAGATACGAGAAGGTTCGCCAAGGCGGGCACATCCAAGATGCGGCAGTGTTGGTTAGCCAGTGGTGTAGGAGAAGACGGGAAAAGGGCTATCAGGAATTTTTACGTATCAAGTAATTTCATTTGTTTATTACCTGGTTATTATGTTTTTCTATAAAAAAATTTGCATACCTTTTGGACAATTGAACTATTCATTTTCTTCATCATCCACATTTCCGCAACGCGTTTACTCAAGAAGCCCATCGTAGGAAATGAATGAGCTAAAAACATAACGCTATGCATTCTGATTTTTTTCTGAATTACTAGCGCCCATTCATTTATCATCTCTCCTGAGCCATCACCGACAATGCTTACACCGAAGACTTTACCAAGAGAATTTGTGAAGACCTTCACAAAGCCAACACCAACATTTTCTGCAATTGCAGCACCGTAATCCTCATATTTTGCAATATGGGCTTCATACTTGATACCTTTTTTCTTAATATCTTCTTCTCTCATCCCAACATATGAAACTTGAGGTTCTGTAAAAACCGTCCACGGGATCACATAATTTTTATATTTAAACATAGCAAAAGGACTTACCGCATTCATGATTGCAAACATACCCTGATGCATTGCTGCATGAGAAAGCATAACACCGCCATTACAGTCTCCTACAGCATAAATATGCTTGACAGACGTTCTGTATTTCTCGTCAACCGCTATGCCCTGTCTACTGTATTTGACACCGGCATTGTCAAGATTCAGTTCGTCAAGGACAACTTTCCTTCCTGCCGCCATCAGTAATTTCTCAGATTTAATACAGAGCCCATCTTCTGTGCGCAGACATATTTCGCTGCCTTCTTTTGTGAGGCTTGTAATATTTTTTGAATTATAAACATCAATTCCTTCTTTTCTAAAGACGTTTTCAAGTAATTCACCGGCTACTTTATCACCAAGCGGGATGAGAAAGTCATCCACTTGTACAATGGCGCACTTAGAACCGAGTCGAGTGAATGCCTGTGCCATTTCGCAACCAATAGCGCCACCTCCAACTATCGTCATGCTCTGAGGAATTTCGGCCAAATTAAAGATATTTAGATTAGTCAGAATATCTACATCAGAGATGCCATCAATCGGCGGTATCATAGGCTCTGTACCAGTTGCAATAAATATTTTTTGAGCAGTGATAGATCTTTCGCCAACTCTAACCGTATGTGAATCAACAAAACTTGCAGATCCCTCATTCAAAATAAGGGTTACCTTATCAAACATCTTCAAAGTTTTTTTGCCAGAAATATAGTCTAAATAACGGGCTATTTTAGGGAAAGGGGCCTTGATGTCCTGCGTTTTTCCTTCCATCAAGCCCATCTCTACGAGCTTTGAAACTGAATGCCTAAACTCGGAAATTCTAAGCAAGGATTTGCTGGGTATACACCCTACATTCATACATTCTCCGCCAAGTTTATTTTTTTCGATAGCACAGACTTTAAGGCCCATCTCCGCTCCCATTACAGAGACAGCCATCCCCGCAGGGCCCAACCCGATACAAATTAAATCAAAATCGTATTTCATATGTTTTTCTCCTTAAACTTTGGACTCCTAGTATATCATCTAAGACCTCCGAGGTTTAGAAAAACCTCGGAGGTCTCAGTTTATCATTTCTATTTGAGTGCTCCACAAATTTACCAATTTGCGCACAAAACGTGACGCCGTGCATCGGACCACCCCTACTTCTCCGTCCCCCGCGCGAAAAGCGTCTGAGGGTCAATTCTGGTGATGCCATCAATGAGATCGAAATGCTTGTCCGCGGATATAACTTTCGTTAGTCCGTTGTTTTTCATAACAGCAACGTGGATTAAATCACGCGCCTTGATTCCTTGAGAGGCATAGCGATGGAAAAGCTGTATTGTCAGTTGAGTGTCCGCGGGAGATATGGGATAAATAGTGGAAACAAGAGTCAGCAGGCTTGCTGACATAGTGACAGCAACCTGGAAACGCTCTAATGCCTCATAACGGTACATAATTTCCTGAATGATCTCGGTGTCAATTACCGCAGCTAGCCGTCCCTGAGCGATTTCGGTCATAATCCAGGCGCAGGCATCTTTACTAGCGTGGGGTTGACCGGCTGCGTACATCGGCACATTTACATCCAGAAAAACACTCTCACTGCTCATGCGTTGTGTCACCTTGAATAATTTCGGCTTCCATTTGCTCCCAATCAGCTACGGGAGCATCCAAAGCGAGTAGCTCTTCTAGGGCAACCTGACGACGTTTCAAGGAAACCGGCTTCAAGTACACCTGCTCAATCGCTTCACGGATGAGTACGCTCAACGGCTTTTGTGACTTTGTAGATAAATCCAGCAGAGTTTGATGTTGTTTTTCGGTCAAAACAGCTTGCACGCGCTTTGTGTATACACTCATATTACCTCTCCTAATACTATTTAGCTGGTAGTATCAGGATTATACACTCATCTATGTTTGCCGTCAAATATCCCTTGTTGCTAATTATAACTTCCTTCACACACTTCAGACGTGGCTGCTCAATGTGCTGGTGGTGTAGTCGGGATTTCTATACCCCGTGGGCGCGAGATACGGAAATCTCGACTACAGCTTGGGCGTGAGCTATGAATAGGACGTTGAATGACATTTATTCCTCTTCATAAGACCTCTTGTACCAAATGCGCCCACGAAACTCCAGCGGCATTACCAAGTATTTGGTCATCTCTATCCTCCAAGTCTTCTCTTGCCGCTTGCCACAACGCATCCGTGTCTAAAGTTTCCCCTTCTCGCCGAGCCAGGATTTTATCTGCCAAACTTGCGCTCTCAGCCACCCATGCCTGCCAGTGTGTTAAACGCTCATTAGCTTCTTCCTTTTGGAGACGTTCATAATCAGTCATACTGACCAAAGCAGCCTTAGGATTGCCTCGAGATGTCACAATCACTCGTTCACCCCCAAAGGCGATATGGTTAACTAACTTGGAAATATCCCGTTTTACTCGCTCTATATCGACTCTTTCATCTGCCATCTTCTTTACCTTTTTAACTCGCACCAATTTACCAATATATCCTTTTCTCAATCTACCATCCGTCGACTTTTTTTACCAAGAAAACTCATCTAGACCTAACGCAAAACTTACAGCTGTCTTTACTTCCTCTAATCGTCTGGGGGATAAATAGGTGATAAATTCCCCGATTTTAGCTTGTGAAACTGTTTGGATATTATCAAAATTAGCAACACAGTTTGTAGACATCCCATCTTCAATGGTTAACAGAACCTCAGATGGAATATCTCGAATCCTGGTTGTGATGGGTGCAATAGTTACCGTGTTAAGATAGGGGATAATCACACTGCGCGTCAGAATAAGTACAGGTCTGCGCTTATCAGGATGATTGAAGTCATACCAGTAAACTTCACCGCGTTTCATGGTGTACCCCAATCCTGTTCATCATACCAAATATCAAATTCGCCTTTTTCAACGGGGTATTGCGCATACCCTTTAGCGTGCTGCTCTTCCATCTTGCGGATTTTATATCTTTGCAAAGATAATTTTAAGGCTTCACGAATGAAAGCAGAGCGATTTGTTTCCATAGTTTGGATAACTTGGTCTACTTCGCGCAATAGAGGTTCATCAATGGTCATTTGGATAGTTTTCATGATCTCTCCTGTCAGTTACACTATTTTTATGTGTATTCTAATCCACACAAAAATAGCGGTCAAGATGTGTTTGTCACCCTCACACTCCTCACTCTCCTCGCACACCTCTCCCTACAACACCGACACCGGATTCACCTCCACCTTCCAATCATCCCCCGGCAAGCGTCCCTCCAGCAACCCCACGGGATTTTGCCCCCGCAGGATTATCTGCCACCTATACTCTCCCCGCACACGCTCAAAAAAGCACGGCACAGGCCCAATCATCTGCGTCCCCTGATAGTCGCCCGCCTCCATCCAGCCCCGAATTTTCCTTGCCAGCTCCTTGGCTCTCTCCTCCGCCTCCTTCGCTTTGGGAAAGCGCGTCTCTAGGCGCACCAGCTTGCTAAAAGGCGGATACCCCAACTCGCGGCGATTAGCGATCTCTTGACGATAAAAAGCGCGGTAATCATGAAGAGAGGCGGTTTGCATTACAAAATGCTCTGGCTGAAAAGTTTGGAGAATAACCTGCCCTCCCAGCGGACTGCGCCCCGCCCGCCCCGCCACCTGGGTGAGAATTTGGAATGCCCGCTCATTGGTGCGATAATCTGGAAAGTTCAACCCCATATCGGCCAGCACTATCCCCACCAGCGTTACCAAGGGGAGGTCGAGACCCTTGGCCAGCATCTGCGTGCCAATCAGCACGTCCGCTTGGTGCGAGGCAAAAGCGTCCATTATTTTGGCATGCGCCCCTTTCCCGCGCGTCGTGTCCCTATCCCAGCGCAAGGTACGCGCGTTAGGGAACAAGGCCTTTAGAGTGCGCTCCACCTGCTCTGTCCCCGTGCCATATTGCTTGATGTGCGTACTCTTGCAAGCCGGGCAGCGCTGAGGCATTTTCCGCTCGTAGCCGCAGCGATGACAGCGCAAAGCAGCCTCCCACTGATGATAAGTGAGCGAAATATCGCAGCGCGGACACTTTAAAGCCTGGCCGCAATCTCGGCAAAAAACATAGGTCGAAGTCCCCCGCCGGTTGAGGAATAAAATAGCCTGCTGGCCCCGCCCTAAGATTTCGGCTACACCCGTTTGCAAAGCCTGACTGAAAATTGAGCGGTTGCCAGATTTCACCTCCCGGCGCATGTCCACCACCTCCACGGGGGGAAGTTCTGTCATCAGCGTATCGTCATCCA
>QMOK01000204.1 GCA_003648195.1 Chloroflexota bacterium
GGGTGTGGCAATCTCCCCGACCGTAGTGTACTTGTGCTAACTGGGAGGCTGCCACGTCGCAAAATACACTTCTCTCAGCGACATATTGATTTGGAAAGTGTCTGCTTATTTGTGAACCGTCCCGATTTATTGGCAATTAACGCTATCAAAGAACCTCTGTATTATCATTGATGCGGCTTCAAAAAGGACAATTTGAATGCCAAAGGCTTCAATACGCAAAAAAAGTTGGCTTGAAAAACAAGATGCAATCGTTCTCCCCTTTCTGTGGGACACTCAAAGGTTATTGGAAAGTTCTGCCCCCACCCTATTGGGCTGTCAAGTGTAATTTGATAGGCTCGTAGTAGGGCACGAGAGTGCCCGTTTTCGGCAAGGACGCATTCTCGTGCGTCACTACGAACACATCACTTTAAGCGTGACAAACTACTACCTTAGCGAAGCATACTCGAAGAGTGTTCCCAAATGCGACAAAAAACAGTCGAATTTACCCTGATAGGATGTTTCGCTAAGGGGATTGAGAAGGGGCTAAGATTTAACCAACAACTTTTTAGCACTCCCTTTCTGTGGGAGCACTCAAAGGTTGTTGGTAAAATGTCACTTCGTCAGGGTAAATTGTAGCGGCATTAGAGGATTAACCAACAACTTTTTAGCACTCCCCTTTCTGTACTCATCATCAAAAAAATATGGGAATATGGTAAAATTCTTGGTCAACAAGATATTGGGCTAATAAACATATCCTCGAAAACAAATGTCCCTACAAATAAGAATAGTAGTAAAAAATTGAACTTTACAGGAAATTCGGAGCAATCAATGTCACAACCTATTAAGGCGAAAATATCTCAAAAATTTAATCTTCGTTCGTATTTATCCCAATGGCTTAACCAGCGCAAAATGTCTGAACCAATCACAATATCACTTACAGCCTTGATTGTAGGAATCGGGGCCGGATTAGGTGCGGTCGTTTTTAGGCGTCTTATATCTTTTTTCCAAATGTTATCTTTTGAGAAATTAGCTGGTGCGCTAGACATCATTCAGCCGTTTCACATTCTCGTCATTCCAGCCCTTGGCGGCCTAATTTTTGGACCTATGATATATAAATTTGCCCGCGAAGCTAAAGGGCATGGCGTACCTGAAGTTATGGAAGCCGTTGCTTTGCGCGGCGGGCGTATTCGTCCTCAGGTTGCTGTTGTAAAATCTTTGGCGTCTGCGTTGTGTATTGCTACTGGAGGTTCGGTAGGGCGCGAAGGCCCAATTGCCCAAATCGGTTCAGCGTTAGGCTCAATGGTAGGACAAGCTTTTCACCTTTCCGATGAGCGTATACGTAATTTAGTTGCCTGCGGCGCAGCAGGCGGTATCGCGGCAACATTCAATGCCCCTATAGCTGGCGCAATATTCGCGCTAGAAGTAATTTTAGGCCAATTCCATGCCACTTACTTTGGCGCTATCGTAATTTCAGCCGTGACCGCAGATGTCATTGCTCACTTTTTTGAAGGTGATTCGCGTGCATTTTTAATCCCTGAATATACGTTAGTTAGCCCATGGGAACTAGCTCTATATTTACTATTAGGAATTATCGCTGCCACCGCCGCAGTTGGCTTCACACGCTTACTCTACCTATCAGAAGACGTTTGGGATCGATTGCATTTTCCTGAATATCTCAAACCTGTACTTGGCGGACTGGTACTGGGCGTAATTGGCCTCGTCACCCCGAAAATACTCGGGTATCCACGCGTATTTGGAGTTGGATACGAAACCATTACTGAAGTGCTTTCTACAGGATTAGCCTTAAAAATGATTCTATCGTTATTGTTGTTAAAAATATTAGCGACAATTGTCACCTTGGGGTCTGGAGGATCTGGCGGCGTTTTCGCGCCCTCGCTTTTCATGGGAGCCATGCTTGGAGAAGCATTCGGCCAAATTTCTAATCACTTCTTTCCTGGAATTACCGCCCCTCCTGGAGCGTATGCGCTGGTCGGGATGGGAGCTTTCTTCAGCGGCGCTGCCCACGCGCCCATTACCGCCATCCTCATTCTATTTGAGATGACCGGCAACTACAGTATCATTCTGCCATTGATGCTAACTATCGTAATCAGCACGCTTGTCGCACAAGTGATAAGCCCCGAATCAATCTACACTCTCAAACTAACTCGTAGAGGAATACACCTACGACAAGGAAAAGATATTGACATCATGCAAACCATAACAGTTGGAGAAGCCATGACAACCGATATTGATGTCGTTCATCTCAACCTACCCCTAACCGAACTCGCCGTAGAATTTGAACGCACCCATCATCACGGCTTTCCAGTGTTAGATGAAAATGATAAACTGGCAGGGATAGTAACAATTCGAGATATGGAACAAGCCATGGAAGCAGGAAGTATAGATGATAAAACTGTAGCAGATATTGCCACAACGCACACAATGCTCGTGGCTTTTGAAGATGACCCTATGTGGTCTGCTCTTAAAAAGCTAGGGCTTCATGATGTAGGCCGGTTACCCGTTGTCTCGAAAAATGATGAACATAATCTGATTGGGATCGTAAGGCGTAAAGATATCATCCAGGCCTATAACTTAGCAATCGCCAAACACTCCCGGTACCAATACAAAACAAATGTTGAGCGACTGGGAAAATTGATCGACTCAGAATTTGCCCATATCAAACTTCCCGCTGATGCATGGGTAATTGGTCGGCAAATTAGCGAAATTGCCCTCCCCAAAGAATGCCTAATCATGTCAGTACAAAGAGGTCGCAAACTTTATATTGCCCACGGCCATACAACCTTACAAGCAGGAGACCAGCTTACCGTTTTTGCTCAAAATGACCGCGTCTCGGCCATTAAAAAAAGGCTAACCCTTGCGGTGGAACCAGATGACGATTTTGAAAAACATCTCACCTAGGACGATACTTCAATAGCGCACACCCTTTCCCAACCTGATTAGCCCGTACCACAAGGGTATACCTCAACCATCTCCAAACGTATCCCATTCTTCAAACGTCCCGAGATGAAGTTCCCTACTGGGATAAAACATAATATCGACCGTTCGATTCTCCACTTACCTTTGAACACGGGAATAAAACAATGATCAAAACGGTAAATCAAATCCATACGGACAAAGAAGACGGCCCTGTTTTAGTTGCGGTAAGAGATAAACAAGACAAGCCATTAGTGGATTTGGCTTGCGCCCTGGCACGCAGCAAAAACGGGATGGTGCGCATTGTCGCCGGTAACTCATCTACCAAACCGCAAACTTGGACTTGGTTAAAAGACTACCAAGAAAATAGCGAAATCCCTTTAGACATTATCCTTCACCACCGGCAAATAGCTGAACGCATCATCCTGCAAGAAAACAAGAAATCAAACGCCGAAATGCTAGTGCTGGGCTGGAGCGGCAAAACATCTGGTGGACGTTACATCCTTAGCCGCACCCTAGACGCGGTGCTTCAGAATGCGTCAAACAATATCCTTGTTTCGCAGAGAAATTACTCAGGCTCACCCCAACGCATCCTAATCCCTGTCGCAGGCGGACCAAACGCCATTCAGGCAGTAGAAATAGCTCACCGACTAAACCCACAAGCAGAAATCACGCTCCTCTTTGTAGCCACTCGCCACTTAGAAGCAGAAATAGCTGTAGGGCGCAAACGATTATCGGCTGTATCTGACTTTTTCCCCGACATTAAAACTATTCATGAGGTCGTCGTAGCAGATAATCCAATAAAAGGCATACTTCGAGAAGCAAAAGATGGTTACAACCTTCTCATTATTGGAGCCAGTGCCGAAAAAAACATCTTCGATCGTTTTATCTTTGGAAATATCCCCAAAGCCATCTTTCATCGCTCGCCAATTCCAACCATCATACTGCGGCGTAAAATACCTTTTTTTCGCAGCGCGAGTCAAAAATTATGGGTGCGCTTATTTAACTTTCTCCCTACCGCTAGCTCATCGGAGCAGGTTAACGCTTATCAAACAATCCAAAAGGGCATTAGACACAACAAAGATTACTCTCTAACACTATCTTTAGGAGCGATTTTCGCCGCCTTAGGATTTCTTTTAGATAGTCCCGAAATAATAGTGGGGTCTATGATGGTATCTCCGCTAATGGCGGCTATTTTAGGAATGTCTCTGAACATTGTTCTTGGTAAATCACGCAATCTTTGGCGTGCGCTAATAATGATGCTGCGTGGTGTTATTTTGGCTATAATCATGGGAGGCATAATAGGCCTTATTGCCCCCAATCCGCAAGTTACGCATGAGATGCTGGCCTTTTCGCAACCATCATTACTAGATTTGGGCATTGCGTTGGTAGCTGGCATAACAGCAGCCTATGCCATTAGCCGCACTAATGTATCTAACGCTTTTGCTGGAGTAGCTGTTGCGGCAGCCCTCACTCCGCCACTGGCTAATATTGGTCTCACGCTCGTTATGCGGCAATTTACTCTCGCGCAGGGAGCTAGCTTGCTCTTCATCACCAACTTAATTGCTATCATTGCCGCCGGAGCTTTAGTATTTATTTGGCTGGGATTTAGGCCGCGGCATCAAGACAGCAAGAAAAGCGCCACTTTGCGGCGTGGGCTTCGGGGGGTAATAGCTCTGCTAATACTAGTAACAATTCCCTTAGCAACATTAACATACCACACAACTTTATCTGCCCAATTGCATCAGAATGTGGAAGAAGCTATAAAAATTGGAGTCGCAGAGCTAGGCGATGCGAAGTTGGATAGCTGGGAATTAGAAAATGGTTCCGCGAAAGAAGAAACTTTGCAAATAGACATCACGCTCAGGGGGCCAAGTTATATAAGGTATTCAACAGCACGTGCTTTACAAGAAAGTATCGCTCAGTATCTTCAACGTTCGGTGGCGCTTACTGTCAGCACTATCCCTTCAGCTCAA
>QMOK01000205.1 GCA_003648195.1 Chloroflexota bacterium
CTCTTAATAAAAAAGCGTTGATGTGTCACTCTGAGAGAACGTGTCTTAGCGAAGCTAAGATTAGTGAACGAAGAGTCTCCCTCTCGTAAACATAGGAGATTCTTCGGGAAAAACGCCCTCAGAGAATGACACGTCATTGAACATTTGCGGGAGGGGAGTGAATAATTACAATAAATCAGACATAAGGCTCATGGGCAAGGCAGCTACGCCAATAATCCCTGGGCCGGTGTGAACGCCCAAGACAGGCGTGACACGTATGATTTCTGAGCGTTCTATGTTTAGCCGTTCTTTCAAAAGCGCGAGCATGTTCTCGGCGTCTTGGCTCAATTGTCCGTGCAAAACAGTGACCCAAAGCGAAGTATTTTGAGGATAGAGAGATTCAATGTGGTCTACCATCATAGAAATTGAGCGGCGCAAAGTGCGGGCTTTCGCTAGGGTAGAATATTTGCCATCGGCTTTATCAACGTGGATGATGGGTTTGATGTGCAAGACGGAACTTAACAATGATTGCACTCGCCCAATTCTCCCGCCGTGGGCTAGGTATTCAAGGGTATCTAAGGCGTAAACAACCTCAACTTTATCGCGGATCTCGCGCAGGCGTTCCGAAATGGGCTCCATGGCCCAGCCCGCTTTAGAAGCCAAGGCCGCGGCCATGGCCTGAAAACGCTGTCCACCAGAGAGGGTCATGCTGTCAAAAATGGTCACATCTGCATTTTGGGCTTGTTTGGCTCCTAAACGGGCGGATTGTATTGTCCCGCTTAACCCTTCGGAGATGTGAATGGAGAGAATTTTTTCCCCCGTCTTTGCTAGCTTTTCGTACATATCTTTGAAGAGCCCAGAAGAAGGCTGCGAAGTGGTGGGGATTTTTGGTTTCATTGCTTTGAGGCGTTCATAAAAATCATCTGGAGAAATCTTGGTGGCGTCTGTCACTTTATCATCCCCTGGAAAATGTATGTACAAAGGTGCTATACTCACGCCAAGAATTTTCTCTTCAGCGGTGGTAAAATTTGCGGCGTTATCAGTCAGTATTTTCACGTTTTTACACTCCAAGCCCTTTGAGGGCAAATTTAGTATGAAACTTATAGAATTTATTTTACGTTACGTGTAACCATTTTGAGCATTCATCTCAATATAAACGTTCCCGGCGTCTTTTGCTAGGTATAAGGAAAGACCAATTATATGACCGCAATCAACCGCTACTGTGACATCTGTCATAATTAGGGTCTTTATAGTCTTAAGCATTATCTAGACAAGGCGCGGGGATTGTACCAAGGAGATGGATAAATGAATATCCTCCATAACTGTTAGTGAGCTATCAATTAGCCATCATTTGCGGCATAGTTCAAGAAATGCATTGCTCTTTGTAATAATGGACAGAAAATTTGTCATTCAAAGCCTCTTCTGAGGCGGGTATAATCTACACATTGTGAAACTAACAAAGGAGCATCCAAAATGAACTTCAAAAAAATATTGCTATTTGTGCTTGTAATAACCGTTGCTGTCTTTGCCGGTTGGGGGCTAAACGCAAAAGCCCATTCACCTCATCAGGAGGACAATCCTGGTGACGAGCCGAACAAGGCGGATATTCCCATTGATGAGCAAGTGGGGAATACGCTAGGCATTATTTGGGGGGGGATTGCCATTATTTTAGCCATTGGCGCAGGAGTAGGCGTTAGTTACCTGCGTTCTAAAAATGAACAGACTCAAGCTTTCGAGCATGGCAAGTCGGGCAATGAGCCAATCTAAACAAGACCAGGCTAATAGGCTCATTTGTGAGTGTTTTGGAATCAAATGCGCTCTGTTGACAGTGCCTGAGAGCTGCGGTATCATGCCCTGCGAGCTTCGGGCGGGTCCGGCGCGGCGGAGACCTGTGAACCGTGTCAGGTCCGAAAGGAAGCAGCACTAAAGAGGATTCTCTGGGTGCCGCCGGGGTGCCTGCTCGAGGCTTTTATTAATACACTGAGCTGTTCCTTGGGAACAGTTTTTTTGTTAACAGGGACAAAACAAGGTGAATAAACCTCTTTTTTCTGCTAGAATCAATTTAACCATGAAAAAGAAACTCCTCCCACTCTTTTCTATAGTGCTCATTATAAGCGGCGCGGCCATCATTTTTGGAAGTGTGCAAAAAACTGTCACCTTGGTAGTGAACGAGGAAAGTTATCCGCTAACCACCTATGCGCTCACCGTGGGAGGCATGTTGGAGCAGTATGGAATTCCGCTCAAAGCCGAGGACAGCCTGTCCCCATCCGCTCAACACTGGCTGCGGGAGGGGGAAACTGTTCGCCTGGAACAAGCGGCGCATTTTTTGGTGATGGCAGACGGGGAATCAGAGACCATTCTCACCGCCGCGCGAAAACCGGCTAATATTCTTTCTTTAACCGAGACGCCTCTTTACCCGGGGGATAGAATTTTTGTGGATGGGAAACCCGTCCCGCCAGACGTGCCTATACCCTACCAGGCGAGTCACAGTTTACAGGTGCGCCGTGCTACTCCTCTGACCCTTTTTGTAGCGGGTGAGCAAGAACTTAGCTTTACGTCTGTGGCCAGCACTCTCGCTCAGGCGCTTTGGGACGAGCACATCTTTCTTTATAGCAGCGATTACCTTACCCCCGCTCCATCTACGCCTTTAACCGGCAAACCCCTCCAGGTTAATCTTACACGCTCGCAAGAATTGACTATCCACGTATGGGATGAAACTATCCACACTTTATCTGCCGCCTCTAATATTGGAACAGCGTTGGCTGAGACAGGCCTGGCTCTCCAGGGGCTAGATTACAGCATTCCAGACGAAAATAGCCCTCTCCCCGAAGACGGAGAAATTCAAGTCGTCCGCGTTCAAGAGAAAATTATCCTCGAGCAAGTTCCTATTCCCTTTGGGGTTAGTTTTCAAGCGGCGGATACAGTAGAGCTGGATTCACAGGCAATTTTGGCGGGCGGGGAATATGGTGTTCAGGCGCGGAGAATACGGGTGAGGTATGAGAATGGGGAGGAGGTCTCGCGCGAGATGGAAAAGGAATGGATGGCAAAAGAGCCTCAACCGCGCGTGGTAGGGTATGGGACAAATATTAACGTGCGCAGCGTTGATACTCCAAGCGGTACCATGCAGTACTGGCGCAAGGTTACGGCTTACGCAACATCTTATAAACCCGGAGACGCGGGGGTTAACAATACTACAGCCAGCGGCGCTACTCTTAAAAAGGGTGTGATAGCCGTAATTCGTTCTTGGTATTGGTATATGCAAGGCCAGCGCGTTTATATACCTGGGTATGGCATTGCAACCATAGAGGATATTGGGGGAGGCGTTGCGGGACAGCACTGGGTTGATTTAGGGTATTCAAAGGAAGATTACGTTCCCTGGCATCAGAACGTCACGGTTTATTTTCTAACGCCTATTCCGGCTCCTGAAAATATTATGTGGGTGCTGGAATAGTTGCTTGCTAGTTGGTTAACTGCACTACGCCCCAACGCCCGTTGGTCATCCAATGGGCATCTGTTTTTTGGGCGCGTTCAACTTCTGGGGATGAAATTCCCGCCGCGACTTCAGCTTTGAGGGTGCGAAGTGCCAGCACGGGGGCGGAAAAATGGCCGAGAATTTTTGCCAAAGGCGTAGCGAACGGCCAATGGCAGTCGCCTAAAAGTCGGCGATAATTGGCGTCACCTTTGCTGATAAGCAAATTAGTTTTTTCTAGTTCTTGGCGCAAGGGGTGAGGGATATCCCAAAAAGCGCGGGGGGAATTCCAGAAAAAGTTGGGGATTAAGTCCAAGCGTTTTTCCATCAGATGGGCGTAAACCCTCTCCCCCAGGAGTCGCATTTCGGGGTGGTTGCCGTTTTTGAGCGTGTAAACCGCTCCCCAAACATCCGAGGCGAGCGCGTCAGAAACAAAGGTGGGGTGAGCTTTGACGTGCATCTTAACCGTGCCTGTCAGTTTGCCTGAAAGCAAGAGATCGGCCAGGGCTAAATCGGTTACTAGCTCAAAGCCGGCGTTATCCATCAAAAAGTCTACCCTAGCCTTTTGCCTTTTCAACCCAGTCAAATACTGAGATGCTTTCTCTCTATCATCGGCGAGAACGTATTGTTGCGCCTGTTTTGGGTTGGCATGATGGGGCTTTTCTTTATCATCTGCGGGCCAAAGGCTTAAGTCGGCTTGGTTTCCCCATAAATCAATCGTCAACATTTGCTCAAGCTGAGCTTTTGTAACATTGCCCTTACCTAGCCAAGCGTTCAACTTTGCCGCCAGAGATTCAATTGCGCCTAGAGAAATTTCTAGTCCGCGCTGTTTTTGGCGAATAAATGGGTCTTGGCGAATTTCGAAGTAGCGTACAGCCTCTATGATGCGGCGGTACAAGTAATGTTCGGCGAAGAACCAAGGGACTTCCAGCCAATTTTGGGCGGTGTGGGGTGCTATATACGTCTCCCAGGCCTCGGCGTCTGGGGCTGAGGTATCTTTGAGAAAGCGAATTGGGCTTTGGGGAATTTCGTTATAGAGAGTTTTTAGAGCGTTTTCAATGACCGCCGAGAATTTATTCTCTTGAATGACGCGGTGGACTATTTCAGGCAGGCGTTCGGTAATTGTACTGTGCGCCCAGGTGTTGGGTTCGGCGCCGCGCAAGGGTTTGGGTGGGTGAGGTTTATGAGGCATGTGAGGTTTGCGAGGTGTATGAGGTATGTGAAGTGTGTGAGGGTGCGCTTATTGTATCATTCTGGGAGGTAAGTAGAAGGCAGATAAGGCAGCAGATGCTGAATCAGGTGATATAATTTCTAGCCGTAACTACTCAGCCCACCTTTGAAATGTCACTGCGAGGGGCATTTTTTGCCCCGAAGCAGTCTCCCAGACGCTCTAGGAGATTGCTTCAGCGGGAAAACACCGCTTCGCAATGACATGCCTGA
>QMOK01000206.1 GCA_003648195.1 Chloroflexota bacterium
ATCAATCTAGCCCTCTATGAGCGCTTCGCGGAAGAAGGCATTGAATTTGCTTATCCCACCCAGACGTTGTATATAGCAAAGTAGGTTAGGGAATGGCAACTGGCTAATAGTTAGGGGTTACGTAGTTGCCTCCTTTTCAACTTAAGTGTGTGGTGAATTATCATTCCTCGCCGCGTAAATGATACATCTAAAAGGAGTACTAAAATGAGAAAAGTAGCCATAGTTACTGACAGTACGGCATATTTACCACAAGAAATAATTAATCAATATCCCATTCATATTGTCCCTCTATTTGTTAATTGGGGCGAGGAAACATTCCTCGATGGAGTGGACATCATGCCCAAGGAGTTTTACGAACGCCTCCAAAAAAGCGAGCATCTTCCTACTACTTCTCAACCGTCCGTGGGGGCATTTGAAGTCTTGTTCCAAAAGCTTCATACTCAAGGATACGATATTATTGCTATACTTATCTCCTTGGGAATCTCTGGAACGGTGACATCCGCCGTCCAGGCCAAGGAGCTGCTCCCAGAAGCCAATATTGAGGTCATCGATTCTCGCACTGCGGCCATGGCTACCGGTCTGCACATTTTCGCTGTTGCACAAGCCGCCGCTAAGGGAGCTTCTTTGGAAGAATGCAAAGCAATTGCTCTAAAAGCTCAAGCGCACACAGATGTGGTCTTTGCTGTGGATACCCTGGAATTTCTCCACCGGGGCGGCAGGATTGGAGGCGCAAAACGCTTTTTAGGTTCTATGCTCAACATTAAACCAATTCTCGAAATGCGCGATGGAAAAATTGAAGCGGTTGAACAAGTGCGTACCCACCGAAAAGCGCTTGAACGTTTGATTAGCCTTACCAAGGAACGCATGAGCGAGAATCCCCCTGTGCAATTAGTTGTCTTTCATTCCAACGTCCCCGATGTAGCCCAGTCATTCCGTGAAAAAGTGGAACGTGAATTTGATGCTCAGAACATTTTTATTGCTGAATTAAGTCCTGTGATTGGAACTCACGTTGGGCCGGGGACTGTAGCTTTGGCTTGCATGTCTGGAATGGAGTAATCCGCTTATAAAAACACCAAAGAATTCACGAAAAGATATTCAAGAAATCCGAGAGGCATGAGCTATGAGTTCATGCCTCTCTTTTTATTCGACTGGGTAAATAGAACTTAACAGCCCTGGCTAAGACTGCTTAATCGTAACCATTAGCAATGTTTTTTGTTGTACATCAAGCAGGCCAAGAAAAATCCTCGGCTCATCTGTTAAATGTGTGCAACAAAAGGCGATATAAATATCGCGTTACGGTTTCGTAGTACGACATTCATGTCGTTTTGCACATTTTTCATACATGAGCCAAATCCTCTTATCATACAGGAGCCGTTTATGTCAAAAGTTGCAATTGTTACCGATAGCTCAGCTTATATTCCTCAAGAACTAATTGAAAAATACCAGATTAGCATAGTTCCTCTGGTTGTTATTTGGGGAGAAGAAACCTACTCCGATGGAGTAGATATTTCTCCCGAAGAATTCTACACTCGCCTGGCCAACACAGACGTTATGCCCAGCACCTCTCAACCCACAATACCTTTATTTAAAGAAGTATTCCAAAATTTACATGAGCAAGGGTATGAAATCTTAGCAGTCCTCATTTCCGATAAATTATCGGGCACCATTTCTTCAGCAACACAAGCTCGTAAATTACTTCCCGAAGCGAGCATCGAAATTGTAGACTCTGAGAGCATAGCTATGGCATTAGGATTCCAAGTCTTGGCCGCTGCAAGAGCAGCTCAAAACGGAGCTTTGTTGGCGGAATGTAAACAAATTGCCGAAAATGCTCAAGACCGCACCGGCGTTATTTTTGTACTCGACACGCTGGAATTTCTCCATCGAGGAGGGCGCATAGGAGGGGCAAAACGTTTCTTGGGAACCATGCTCAATATGAAGCCTGTTCTTGCTATTGAAACTGGTCAGGTAGTTTCTATAGATCAAGTACGAACGCAGAAAAAAGCCTTGGCGAGACTTATTGACATAGTAGAAGAAAGGGCGCGGGGACATTCCAAAATACACCTGGCCACCATCCACGCCAATAACCACAAAATTGCCGAAAGCATTCTCAAAGAAGCTCAAGGGCGTTTCAATACAGTGGAAACCGCTTTCTCTGAACTTAGCCCCGCCATTGGCACCCACACCGGCCCTGGCGCGGTAGGGTTGGCATATTGGTTCGAGGAATAGCCTTTCTCTTCTCTTGTAAGTAAAAAGAGCTTGGTGATTATTGCCAGGCTCTTTTTTTGTTGTCAGTTGGTTTTCCTCTGATTTTCAACACAGCAGCACCGAAATTCGTAGGCAAAAAATCTAACAAAAATCCCTTGCGCATATACCGGTTTGTTGAGATGATATGCGTAAATTACTCAAAAAGGAGCTGCCTACTATGGAAGCCAAAATTACCAAAGCTGATCAAGCAAAATTAAACGCCTTAAGTAACCCCAAAGTATGGGACGTGGTCAACCAGGCCATCGAACTGATGAAACCAGAAGACGTGATGGTTTTTGACGACTCCCCCGAAGACATAGACAAAGTGCGCCAACTAGCTATTGAGCGGGGAGAAGAAGAACAACTAGCCCTGCCAGGCCATACTATTCACTATGACTCCTACTACGACCAGGCGCGTGACAAGCCCCACACCGCCACGCTGCTGCCAGAAGGAGAGACGCTTAGCCGGGGCTTGAACGTGGTGGAGCGCGAAGCTGGCCTGAAAGAAATTTACGGCTTCATGGATGGCGCTATGCGCGGCAAAACCATGATTGTGCGTTTCTTTTGCTTAGGCCCCACCAATTCCCGTCTCTCCATTTCTGCTTTACAAATCACCGACTCTTTTTACGTGGCCCACAGCGAAGATATTTTATACCGCCAAGGTTACGAGGAATTCAAACGCCTAAAAAATAAAGATAACTTCTTCTACTTCTGGCACAGCGCGGGCGAACTAGATGAGAACAACACCACCAAAAACATCGCCAACCGCCGCATTTACGTTGACCCTCTAGAAAATCGCGTTCTCTCGGTCAACAACCAATACGCCGGAAATTCATTGGCCTGCAAAAAATTAGCCCTGCGCCTCGCCATCTACCGCGCCAACCACGAAGACTGGCTCACCGAGCACATGTTCATCTCCGCCTTCTATCCCCTAGATAAGAGCCGTAAAACCTACTTCTCAGGGGCGTACCCCAGCGCGTGCGGAAAAACCTCCACCGCCATGCTGCCGGGCGCAACCATAGTCGGCGACGACATCGCTTATATTCGTGTGGGCGCGGAAGGTGAAATGCGGGGCGTCAACATTGAGCGGGGCGTCTTTGGCATTATTCGGGATGTCAACCCCGCTGACGACCCCCTAATATTCAAGGCGTTAACCACCCCCAAGGAGCTAATATTTAGCAATGTTCTGGTCAAAGATGGTAAGCCGTATTGGCTGGGGATGGGGGATGAGATTGAAGTCCCCGATTCAGGGTATAACCATGCCGGAGAATGGACGCGGGGAGACGTTGACGCCGAAGGAATGGCAATTCGCCTGACGCACCCCAACGCACGCTACACCTTGCGAATTAGTGAACTGGAAAACGCTGACGAAAAACGGGACGCTCCTGAGGGAGTCCCCATCCAGGGCGTTTTCTACGGGGGACGGGATTCCGACACCAATGTGCCTATTGCTGAAAGCCTAACGTGGGAACAAGGCGTTTTCATGGGCGCGACCATTGAATCCGAGACCACTTCGGCCACGCTGGGCGCGGTCGGACAGCGAAAATCCAGCCCGATGGCTAATATGGATTTTGTGATCGTTCCCCTAGCTCTCTATTTGCGCAACCATCTAAAATTTGGACGCCGGCTGAAAAATCCTCCCCGCGTCTTTGCTACAAATTATTTCCTAAAGAATGAAGCTGGTAAATATCTTAACGGCATTATGGATAAGACGGTTTGGGCCTTATGGGCCGAAAGCCGCGTCCACGGAGATTTTGACGCTATCCAAACCCCAATCGGTTATCTTCCCCTCTACGAAGACCTTAAACACCTCTTTGCCCAAGTCTTTGATGGCCGCGACTACACCCACGCGGAATACGTAGAGCAGTTTAGCCTGCGCATCGCCAAATACCTAGAGAAATTTGACCGCATGGAAGTCCTTTACAAGCAAGAGCCTGATATGCCAGAAGAATTTTGGACGGAGTTGAAACGGCAACGAAAAGGGCTGCTGGAACTGCGCGAGAAATTTGGGAAAGATGTGATTTCGCCCGAAGAGATGATGGGCGGCTAGGAATCATGTGTTGTCCTGCAAACTCACCCGGCGGGTTAAGTAATTGTTAACCAGCTGAAGCGCAAATGACACGAAGATGTTTTGTCAGCTTCAGAGTTGATTCACGCGTTGACAAAGGCATGCCTGCGGCAATCTGCGTTTAACTAAAGCCTGAGCAGCTACTGTTGTGTCAAGGATAATATGACGTGTTCGTAGTAGGGCACGAAAGTGCCCGTTTCAGGCATAGGTGAATTCTTGTTCGCTGCTACAAACCATCAAATCACATTTGACAAAGCGCTACTACCAAAAAAACAAGGAAGAAGTGAAATGGACAAAATAAAAAATACTCAATATTAACATTGAGCCTTTCAGGGCTTTCCGTTATAGCGCTGATGATAAGTCATTTAGCCTTGACCGGGGAGCACTCAAAGGTTGTTGGAAAGTTCTGCCGCCAAATGGTATCATTTCAATATTTTGGGGTAGGGCAATTGCATTTGAACACCCAAAGCACTTTTGAATCAATTCAAAAGCTGCCAAAAGAAGTCAACTTGCCAATGGCACGCAAAGCGAA
>QMOK01000207.1 GCA_003648195.1 Chloroflexota bacterium
CTTTTTAGATAACTTAAAATATTTTCCATTGAACGATAATTTATAACGTACCAAGACTCGCCAGTATTACCTTTTTTGTGGTCTATTGATTCAAAGGTTCCTCCAAAATCAAAGCCATCCATTATTCCCGAAGTGATCCCGATTTCCGACATGCCAATCAGCCACTCGTTTTCTGAATCCTCAAATAAGAAGGATTGATCGTCTCCAAGTTGTAATTTTTCAGATACCATATCCGGGACTCGATTTTCCAGGGGTTCGAAACCTTCCTCAAAGATAATTTCTCCGCCGCTGCGAACCAGTGTAAAATTTCCAGTGTGTTCCTGTTGCGAATTTAAGATTATTTGATTGATAGCCCCCAAAATGTTCAGGTTCACTTTTAAAATGCCAATTATTTCATCTCCCTCTTTGACAGGGACAACCAAACCTAAGACATACCCACCAACGCTGTCATCATAACCACGGTCATCAAAAAACACAGCCCCTTCACCATTATTAAAAGCCCCTTGCCACCAATATTTATGACCATGAGCAAAGGTGGTGAGTTTGGCTGTGGAAGCAACAAGAGCGCCGTATTTATTAGTCAGGAAAATCTCGCCATATTCTCCCTCTATATTGTTTTGCTGTTCTTTTAAAAAAAGCGCGGCCTCATTATCAGTGAATTCAAGAATGAAAGCATCATTTTCGTCATTGATCGCTTTCCACTTTTCATTTTGTAGATAAATTTCTTCATTCCTCCTGGATTCAGATAATTGGCTGTAAGAGCGGTTGCTTGCTTCCAAAGCCGCTTTGAGAATAGGCGTGATAGAAAGTGTTTGGGTGGTTTTAACTTTTTCCAATAGCACCTGTTCTATATTCATAGAAGTTTCCCGCGTGACAGATAACGAGTGTTGGAGTTCGCTATTTATAATAGAGTTTTCACTGTTACTATAATCCGTAAATATAGCAATGGAAAATATTATTACGCCTAATATGAAAATATTTAATCCCAGTCTAATTGCATATCGCATGCTTAATTCCCTTTAAATTTTTTTTCGTTCGCGTATGGCCGCACCATCATCGCCAATAGTCAAGGTCATTTTATCCTTACTCTTCTAACTCCCAACCATTATCTACAGGCAGGTCGAGATAGAAACGCGTGGGCTGCCCTTCTTCGCTCTCGAATGTCAGTTCGCCGTGATGATCTTGCACAATGCCCAGGCTGATTGAAAGCCCCAGCCCTGTGCCGGTGGCGCGGTCTTTGGTGGTGAAGAAGGGATCAAAGATGCGCTCTCTGATTTCAACGGGAACGCCCACGCCGTGATCTTCGACTGCAGTGCGCAGCCAGCGACGGCCATCTTTTTCAAAGAGATGGACCGTCACGCTGACGATTTTGTCCGGGTCGTACTCAGGGTAGCGTTGGTTGAGGGCGTCACGGGCGTTGGTGAGCAGGTTCATCAGCACCTGTTGGATTTGCTGGCTGCGACACTGAATTTTGGGCAGATCTTCGGGTACAGCCACTTCCAGGGTAATTTGATCGCGTTTGATAATTGTGCGGATTAACGTGAGCGTGTCTTCCACAATGTCGGTCATTCTGGCGAGGCTATGGGCTCGTTTTTCCTGCCGGGAAAAAGTGAGCAGATTGCGCACAATTTTAGCCACGCGCTCTGTTTCATGGATAATTCCAGAGGAAAACTCGCGCAGTTGTTCCTGGTCCGGATCCAAGCGCTCGCCGATTAACTGGGCATAGTTCATGATGCCCATAATGGGGTTATTGATCTCGTGGGCTACACCTCCGGCCAGTGTACCGATAGACTCGAGTTTCTGCGCTTGGCGCAATTGAGCTTCCATCTGACGTCTCTCTTCTTCCGCCCGCACGCGCTCGGTGATGTCTTTAACGTGTTCGATGACGCCTATTACGTGCCCGGCGATGTCTTTCAGTGGATATGCAGACAGATCAATCCAGCCGGCCAGGTTTTCTTCTGATGTGTATGGGACAATCTCACTGCGCGCTTCGCCTGTTTCCAGAACAGAAATTGATGGACACCATGGACATGGGGTCTCTCTCTGCTGGTAGACCTCGTAACATTTTTTGCCTGCCAATGGCGCATGGGATGCATATATCCTCTCCATCCAGGCGTTTACTCGCATAATATTCAGGTCGCTATCAAGTACGCTGATCCCGCCCTGAATGCCATCGAAGATATCCTGTAGAAACCGTTCGCTCTTCCGAAGAGCTTTCTCCGCCTGTACCCGCGCATCCTCAAGTTCGATCTGGTGCAAAGCAAAAGCGACATCTCCGGCAACCTCTTGGAACAATCCTTGCTCTTCTTCATCCACAACAAGGCGTGAAGGGATGGATGCACTCAATAAACCATAGATATTTCCTGCGTGTTCCACGCGGACGGTCATCGCTCCCCGGCCAGCGCAGCTGGCTGCTAAGAGACAGTCGCCGCAGGCAGAAAGCGGGTCTTCAATGCTCTCAACCTCTGTTTGAGCTAGCGCCCTGCGGCCACATGCTGGTAACTCGCCGCGCTCAAATTGTTTGACCAAAGGGAAGAAGTCTTCTCCCAGCCCTGCTTCGGCACTCGCCGTCAAACCCCCATCTTCATCAAACAGAGCAATCCAGACATTGAAATAACCGCGCGTCTCTATCAGCTTTTCGCAAGCCCGCTGAAGCAGCCGACCGCGGTCGTTTTCTGTGACGATGAGCTGGTTGACGTTGCGGATGGCACGCAAGACCAGATTAAGATGTTCAATTTTTTCTTCTGCCCGCACCCTTTCGGTGATGTCAGTTGCAATATGGATAACTCTTTCCAGATTCCCTTGGGCGTCAAACAAGGGCGTGCAGGAGACCATAAAATGTCCATCAAGAGCTTCCATTTCCCTGTCCACAGTTTCCAATTGGCTCGACTCTAATATAACTTCCATTGGACATCCTAGGGGAGGTGCTTGGGTTCCATGGAAAATATGATAGCATTTTTCCCCGATTAACTCTTCGATAGGCGTGTTGGTTGCCTCCACCGTAGCGTGGTTGGCCGCTATCAACCGATGTTGTGGATCGAGGATGATGGTAGGGTGGCTGATAGCTTGGAATATCGTCTCCCAGTCTTGGCGTAAGCGGCGCATTTTCTCCTCTGCCTGTTTGCGTTGAATGATGGTAGTCAATTGGGATGCAATGGCCTCAATCCGGTGCAAGTCCGACTCTGTAAACAGTTCTTTGCTGGAAATATCAAGCAAGCCGATGAATTCATCTTCAGCAACCATGGGAACCAGGATTACGGATCGGATACCCAGGACTTTATAGATCTGTGGAACGAGCTTCCGCATTCTCTGACTCAGTTTAGCGGGCAGCGAGGCTGCCAGGGTAAACTCTGTTATCAGGCCTTGGATGACGGCTGGATCGTGGATTAGCCGCGCCCGGCCGGTTTGCAGCGTTTCCAAATACAAGCTTTCCGTGTTCAAGGGAATTTTTACGGCCGGTATTTTGATGTCGATCAGTTTCTCTAGGTCCTGTATTATTACCGAGGGGAGGATAAAGTTTTGCATAACCAGATATTCTTGATCATCGCTGATAAAATATACAGTTGCGCCATGGCTAGAGAACATCTGTTTTGTGCCCTCGGACAACGAGGTAACGATCTCCTGTAAGCTGTCGCCCTGGTTGATAGCGTTATTCAATGAATTTATCAGAGTTAGGTCTGCCGTCTTTTTCCGCAACGCTTCCTGCGCCCGCATCCGCTCGGTGACGAGACGGGAAAAAAAGACACCGGTGATCACAGAGACAAGGATATACATATTCCTCATGAACAAGTCGTGAGGGTTGACGTTAAGTATGGCTGCATCCCAGAAGCTCTGCCCCTGAGGATTGAATGCCAAATATTCCACCACACCATCCACGCCCCACAGCAGCACGCCCATCAGCAGCGCACCGGCATAGATAGCGCCGATCAACTGCTCCCCCG
Source organism: Chloroflexota bacterium (assembly GCA_003648195.1). Taxonomy (GTDB): domain Bacteria; phylum Chloroflexota; class Anaerolineae; order Anaerolineales; family UBA11858; genus B10-G9. The sequence continues at coordinate 3,942 of QMOK01000207.1, forward strand.
CCTGCTTCTTCAGCCTAAAGAAACGGCGCACCGGCGCGAAGCTTAATAATACACGGGCAGCCACCAGTAGCAAGTATGCCGTAATTGTTTGTTTGACCGCCACCGTATTGACCCAGCTTAGCGGCACGTAGTTCCAGGTGATGGACGGATTCCACGGCGGCGGGTTTAAGGAAACCAGCCAGCGAAAGATAGTGTAAAAACCCAATTCGCTGATAATCCGAAAAGGAATCTCCACCACCAAGGCGGAATGATACCAGCGCCGCTGGTCTGCACTCCGCCGCCGGTTTGCCCAATAACCGTGCCATACCACCCAAATGGTGAACACCGGCACAGCATAGAGAAAGCCGTAGCCATCCGTGCGCCATAACCACCACATCGTTTGGCATCCGCCTGCCAGGGCCGAAAGCAGCCCATAGCGCCAGCCCCAAGCCTGGGCAATCAGCAATGGAAAAAGCAGCCCCAAAAGAATATTTATTTTGAAGGACGTTGCCTCGAATAACTGGATGTTAAAAAAATTAGCCCAGAATCCGATCAGCCCGAAAACTACTGCTACAATTACCTTGAAAATCATGTTCTGCTTGTTATTGCCATTCTCATTTGTCATCTAATATATCCTCACAATTGCTCTACCTACACGTAGAGCAATTTTACCTGGTCGAAAGCGAAAATAGATAATGGAGCTAAACCAACCCTGTAGGTTGAAAACCATTTTGGGACACGGAAAAGATAAGAGATTAAGTTTTTGTCCGTATTTTAGGGATGGTTCACCTCAAGCTAGAAACTAGTTGACACTTTTTCCCAAAACTCTATGTCATTGCGAACCCCCGCTTTCTGGGGGTGTGGCAATCTCCCTGATTTTACTGCACAATTGCTAGCCAGGAGGTTGCC
>QMOK01000208.1 GCA_003648195.1 Chloroflexota bacterium
GGAGATGCTTTAGAGTACACCGCCGCCGCTGGAGGTGCGTGCTATATTTTTGGTCCCGCCGAAGAAGCGTTGGCAATTTTAGAAGGGGCTTATTCTTACGTTACCGATACGCCCGATTTTTGGCGCCGATCCCAGCAAAAATATCCTGAACATGGATTCCGCTTTACCGGAGGGCCAGCTTATTTCACACATATTACGGGGGCTGCGACCACGCTCCTAGACGAGATAGGGACTTCAGCGAAAGATTACGAGTATGCCGTTTTCCATCAGCCAAACGCAAAGTTCCCGCGCCGGGTGGCAAAGCAGTTGGGCTTTACAGCAGAGCAAATTGCTCCGGGGCTATTATCGCCTGAGATTGGCAATACCTATGCTGGGGCCGCGCTTATTGGTCTGTCAGCCGTTTTAGATATTGCTAAACCTGGCGACCGAATATTGATGGTCTCTTTTGGATCAGGAGCTGGTTCTGACGCTTTTTCGTTCCGCATTACAGACGAGATCACCTCACAGAGAGATAGAGCGTTGAAGACACGTGATTATATTGCTCGGCGTACCGAGATAGATTACGCTCAGTATGTGCGTATGCGCCGTAAATTGGCTATGAAGTGAGTGGTTTTTAGTTGGGTAGCTCTTTGGTTTTATAATTTCTCCAAAATTGCCAATTTTGCCAATCCTGATAGTTTCTGAGAGGCGGAAACATATATACTCCACCTTGTTGATAGATAACGTACTCTTAGTAAAAAGTTTCAAAAAGGAGATGCCTCTATGGAAATACCACGTCATTGGCGATTGAAAAAACAACGATACGCTCTAACTGGAGAAGTTTGCCCTCATTGTCACGCGAAGATATTTCCCCCTCGGGACGTTTGCCCAGAGTGTGGAGGCGAGGCCAAAACCGAATATGAGTTCAGCGGGCGTGGAGAAGTGTATTCGCATACCACTGTTTATAACGCTCCAGAAGGTTATCAACATTCTGTTCCCTATACTGTGGCTTTGGTGAAATTGGATGAAGGCCCCGTGGTCACAGCGCAATTGACCGATATGGGTGAACAAGAAGCGGAAATTGGTATGCCGGTTGAGATGGTGACTAGGCGTTTGCGCTCCGATGGCGATGAACGCGGATTGTTAGTTTACGGGTATAAATTTCGTCCCCTTGCAGCTGTTGCTGTTTAATAGCTTTGAATAAAAAATAGAAGCTCGCCCGATTTATTCAGGGCGAGCTTTTTTGATTCTAGAGTTTTTTCGTAGCTGCTCAAAATCACGGTGGTAGAACTGCATTGCACTTGTAAAAGTGCGTTGCAGATCGGGTTTGATAGGCAGGCTCATGGTGCAACGCATCCAAAAACAGATGCAATGCACCACTAACATTTTGAGCAATTACGTTTTTTCTTTGAAGCACTTTAAGGAATTAGAAAAGTATCTTGGATATTTCCTTCTGCGTCTAGCAAGGTGACTGTTTCTCCGGGTGACCAGAGTGGCCCTTCAAGCCCTAAATATAAATCAATGGGGTCGGAATTTCCTGATTTTGAGTGAATAAAGATTGCTCCATTGCTGTGGAGGTTTAAGCTCTGAAGGCTAAGATGATCTGAGATATTTATTTCGCGACCATCCTCATCTCTTATCCGCCAATTCAGGAGAGATATGGCTTGGTCTGGGGTTCCGCCTATCCGCCTGAGAAGTATGTACTCTGTATCCAGGTTTCCTGTACCCTCAACTTTAGAGATTTCTACTACCAAATTTGCCGCCATAGCATTTTGGGCGGTTGCGTTTGTTGTTGATTGAGTCTCGCTCCCTGGGGCAAGCATTAAAACATCTTTAAGGCGTGTATTTTCCCACACGAACAAAACGCATAAGATAGTGATTGCTGAAACCAAAACATTGAGCAATAGGTAAAAAATTAGTCGTTTCCAACGGTTCATTTTAGCATCCCATTTTTTAGATCGAATTTAGTAACTACTCAGCCCACCCTTGAAATGTCACTGCGAGGGGCATTTTTTACCCCGAAGCAGTCTCTCAGACGCTCTAGGAGATTGTTTCATCGGGAAAACACCGCTTCGCAATGACATGCCTGAGTAGTTATCGAATTTATTTGTATTGTTCCCCATGTTAACACAAAATTTGTATTGACGCAGCTATTTTCGAGACTATAATTATCGCCATGCCATACATCATAGATGGACATAATCTTATCCCCAAAATTCCTGGGATAGATTTGGATAATATTGACGACGAGATGCAGCTCATTCAGCAACTGCAATATTTTGCACGTCAAAGCAGAAAAAGCATCGAAGTTTTTTTTGATAAAGCGCCTATCAATCAAGCGCGTTGCCAGAATTATGGAAAATTGACGGCTTTTTTTGTGCGAGAAGGGCGAACGGCAGATGAAGCTATTGCGGCCCGTCTCCGTAACCTTGGCGGGGAAGCCAGGAATTGGACGGTTGTCAGCTCTGACAGGGAAGTTCAGAGTGAAGCAAGAGCGTGTCACGCTCACGTTATCTCGTCCCAAGCCTTTGCCAAACAACTCGTCACACCATCAGCTAATCCCAAGCACGTTTCAGAGAAAGAAGTGTGTGCTGAAGTAAATCAAGAAGAAATTGAATATTGGCTGAAACAATTTTCAGAAGAATGATTTGTTTTTCATGCACACGATTTCGAGGTATAGAAATATATGCATTTGTCATCTTGTGAACTTGAGATGATTTGTGCTATACTTAGCGGGTATTTGGGTTTTAGACACCTATTTCTAAATTTATAACAAGCTGGTATTAAGGACAATACAGCTTGTTCCATTTAAGGAAACGGTTAAACAGTGTCTTTACTTAGTGAAATAAAAGAGAGGATTTGGCAGTGTTGTCAAACTACACATTTATAGGCATTTTTGTTGTTGTGGCTATAGCTTTCCCTATTGTCGCTTTAGCCTTGGCTTATTTTATTCGACCCAAAAAACCTAATGCTATAAAATCTACTATTTACGAATGTGGTCTTGAAACCATTGGCGAGACATGGGTGCAGTTTAGAGTTCAGTATTATATCTATGCCATTATTTTTGTCATTTTTGATATTGAGACCATTTTTCTTTACCCATGGGCCGTAGCGTACAATCAGCTTGGCATCTTCGCTTTAGTAGAAATGTTCATTTTCTTAGCCATTTTAGTTGGTGGGTTAGCTTACGCTTGGCGCAAAGGCGCCTTAGAGTGGATTTAATCAAATTGAATGAGGCATCTATGTCTGAAGAAGAATTGATCAAAGAACAACTTCAAAAAAACATCTTTCTTACCTCAGTTGACGCAGTTTATAACTGGGGACGCAAAAGTTCTGTATGGCCAGTGATGTTTGGCTTGGCTTGTTGCGCTATAGAGATGATTGGAGCCGCTTCTGCGCGCTACGACTTCTCCCGTTTTGGAATGGAGATCATGCGGGCTTCACCACGTCAGGCAGACTTGATGATTGTAGCTGGCACCGTAGTCCATAAAATGGCACCTCAAGTGCTGCGCATATATGAACAGATGCCAGAGCCTAAATACGTACTCGCCATGGGAACCTGCGCTACGGCTGGCGGCCCATTCCCGGGCTATGCCGTTTTACAAGGCGTTGATGAGATTGTCCCCGTAGATGTTTATGTGCCTGGCTGCCCGCCTCGACCTGAGGCACTCATGCACGGCTTCATGAAGTTGCACGATGATATTATGAAGCAATCCATAAAGACCGTATCATGGTACCAGAAAGAAGAAGCGGTTAAATAAGGGAGAATGTAAAAGTGACCAACGCTGAAATTCTCACAAAACTAAAAGAAAAATACCCTGACGCTATTGTAGATGTGCCAGAATTAATTGACTTCACTGTGGTTGTCAAACCTAAATTATTAACCAGTGTGGCCGTTTTCCTGCGCGATGAGTGTGCTCTGGATTATATGGCAGACGTGACAGCCGTAGACAGACCAGAATACTTTGAAGTCGTTTACCACCTATACTCCGTCAAAAATCAGACATCAGAGCCTTTTGTACTCAAGGTTTACCTAGAAGATAAGGAAACCCCCGCCGTGGCTTCGGTTACTCCTTTATGGAAAGGAGCCGATTTCCAAGAGTGTGAGGTTTATGATCTCATGGGCATCCATTTTGAAGGACATCCCAATCTCAGGCGCATTTTGCTTTGGGAAGGTTTCCCCGGATATCCTTTGCGCAAAGATTTTGAGAATCGAACCTTTACCTTTGAAGAATTAGAACCGACACGACCCAAAACACCAGAACTCATGTAGGAAAGACAGACAATATAATATTTGTCACTTACTAAGTTATTTGCAAGGATAGTAAATGCTTAAGACTGAATCGATAATTCTAAATTTGGGACCTCAACATCCATCAACGCACGGAGTTTTTCGTGTTAAGGTGAAGCTAGATGGTGAGATGGTACAAGACCTGGAACCGGTGATGGGGTACCTTCACCGCGGCATAGAGAAATTGAGCGAAGCGCGTACCTACGTTCAAATTGTACCCTTAACCGACCGCCTCGATTATATTTGCTCCATGACCAATAACCAGGCCTATGCGATGGCCGTGGAAAAACTGACTGGCATTGAAGTGCCAGAACGAGCCGAATACATTCGTGTGATTATGGCTGAGTTTACCCGCGTCATTAATCACATGTTGGCGGTAGGCTTTTTGTGGAACGAGCTAGGGGCTTATTTTACCCCGTTGCTTTACTGCTATCGGGAAAGGGAGCGCATTCTTGATCTCTTTGAGAAAACTTGCGGCTCACGTATGACGTGTAACTACATTCGCCCCGGCGGGGTGTCAGTTGACCTCCCAGAGGGGTTCATCCCCCA
>QMOK01000209.1 GCA_003648195.1 Chloroflexota bacterium
GTTCGCGCGTCTGTTGCACCGCTACCTTGCATCAAGTCAACGAGTTGCGCGAAGAATTCCCTCAAGTTAATATCTATGACTTCTACAACGATATTCGCACTTACGGACTAGAGCATGAGGCTTACTACAAAGAAGCCTCTCAAAATATGGTCCGCTTCTTGCGTTTCCATATTGATGAACGCCCCGAAGTAGTGGCCGCTCCCGCCGGGGATACCCATCCCGTCTTGGTGAAGGGTAAAGACTACCTAACCAACGGATTAGAAATTGAAGCAGCTGTTGACCTAGTAATCCTGGCCGTGGGTATTATGCCCAACCCTGTTGCGGATTTGGTTAACCTGATGAAGATACCCGTAGGTGATGACCGTTTCCTCTTGGAAGTGCATCCCAAACTGCGCCCCGTGGAGACACCCGTTCCCGGCGTAGTGCTAGCTGGCACGGCCCAAAGCCCGATGAACATCCAAGAAAGCTGCAACGCCGCTTCAGCGGCTGCGGCCAAAGTATCCTCGCTCTTAGCTAAAGGGCAGGTTATCTTGGAACCATTCGTGGCAAAAGTTGACCTAACTAAATGTGAAGGAACTGGCAAATGCGTTGAAGTCTGTGAATATGAGGACGCAATTACGGTAAAAACAATCACGGTAGATGGCGAGGAAGTCCAAAGAGCTGTGGTCACACCGGCCAACTGTTCGGGTTGTGGAAACTGCGTCAGCGCTTGCCCGAACCATGCAATTGATGTACAAGGCTGGGAAGTGGCACAATTTGAAGCCATGGTTGAGGCCATAGCGATGGAGGTGGAAGCATGAGCTACAAAGACCTATCCAAAAAAGAAAAAGCCCAAGTGCTCAAGGACCTGCGTGAGGAACACATAGAAACTGTAACACACGCACAGGCATTACTTAAAAAACAAAATGCCGTCCGCAAAAAGATCCGTAAGGCGATGGGAAAAGAATCTAAAACGGTGACACAAATAGCAAATATCGTTGAAATGCCAACGCATGAAGTGTTTTGGCATATCGCGTCTATGAAAAAATATGACCTTGTCGCCGAAGACGGAATGGAAGACTTTGTAGATGTTCTATATAAAATAGTGGAGGATAAATAATGGCACTTCGACTTGATCCTGCATTACTAAATGAAATAAAAAAATATGGTGACGTTCACGTTGAGGATTGCTTTAGCTGCGGAAACTGTACAGCGATTTGCCCTCTCTCGACCGAGAATGACAATTTTCCCCGTCGGATGATTCGCTACGCCCAACTTGGTTTAGAGGAACCATTGCTGTCCAGCAAAGAATTATGGATGTGTTACTACTGCGGCGAATGTACAGAAACTTGCCCCCGTCAGGCCGATCCTGGCGAATATATGGCGGCGGCACGGCGCTATGCGATTGCCAAATACGACCGTTTGGGACTCGCCAAACTGCTGTATACATCTCCAATATTCAACGTCCTCTTTTTGGTTGTCCTGGCCGTAATTTTCGGTTTGTTCCTGTTTTCATACCATGGGGCTATGCCTGACGATAATCTAAACCTATTTGCGTTTATTCCCTCTCCCTTGATTCATAACCTGGGAATTATCGCCGGAGTCATCATTGCAGTGATTGCACTCTCAGGTATGGTAACCATGACCATTGACGTGAGCAAGACACTCGACTTCCCCAAAGGTTCCCGCCTCAACTGGTGGCAATCGCTCTGGGAAACTGGATGGAAAGAGGTGTTAACCCAAAAGCGTTACCGCCAAGATTGTGAAGCAGACGCCGACTCACCTCCATGGTACTTCCAGAAATGGTTCCTCCACGGCTCGGTAATGTGGGGCTTCATGGGTTTGTTTGTTGTAACAGCTGTAAATTATCTGTTAGAGCTACTCCACATTAAGGAAACTGGAACATACATGTCTATTTGGCACCCAATTCGTTTGTCGGGTATCATCGCTGGTTTATTCTTAATTTACGGCACAACGCTGCTTATCATTAAGAGATTTCAAAAACAAGATGAAGCCTTTGCACACTCCACCCCTTCTGATTGGTCTTTCCTAATCTTAATGTGGCTTTCGGGAATGACCGGCTTCGCATTGGATGTGGCAGTTTACTTGCCCAGACCGCACGACTGGGGTTATTGGATGCTCTTAGCCCACCTGATTGTTATCGGCGAACTTTTGTTACTAGCTCCATTCACCAAATTTGCTCACGCTGTGTACCGCGCAATTGCGCTGTATGTCTTCGCGCTCAAACCACTTCCTCAAAAAGCAGAGTAAGTCAAAAACCTTATTAAGGAGGTACATTACCAACAGATAATTTTTAAATGAGTTAAACAACAAGTCCCTTACGATTTTCGTATTTCGTCTTTTGTCACTAAATTAAGGAGAAAAATCATGACTCAAATGGCTATTGTTTGTAATGGTTCTACATCGGCTAGCTTCATGCCTACTCTAATTATGGGAGCTTCAGGTATAGGCATTGGAAATGAAGTAAGTATCTTCATCACCCCCGGCGGTTCTCAGGCCTTTCTAAAAGGCGAGCTTGAGAAAGTCGGCACCCCCAAAGGTTTACCAAATCCGGTTGAGTTATTCAATACAATTTTAGACGAGGGTGGCAAATTTGTCCTATGTGAACTTGCCCTAGAAAATAAAGGTATTGACCCGAAAGATCTGCGCGATGAGCGCATCACAATCGACAAAGCACCGCCATTCCTAATGGGTATTGACGAAGCTACCATTACTTTTAGTTTCTAACGACCTATACCTAATACAAGTAAAAAGGCAAAGTTTTCTCTATTTGTAAGCCCTAATCAGTTGAAAAAATATCCAAAAAGGAGTATGTCTATGAACGAAGAATTTCAGACCGACAAGATAGTTGTAGTCATTAACCATGACGACGAACAAAGCGTCATGGCGGCTCTTGTGATGAGTGCCGCAGTGGCCGCTACCGGAGACGAAGTTCTAGTCTTTGTCCAACCTGGGGCTGCTAAAATATTGGCCAAAGGCGCTTTAGAGAAATACCAAGGACTAAAAGGACAACCCGATCCCGTAGAGTTATTTGACGCCATCCAGGTACTAGATGGCCGCATCATCCTCTGCGAATTAGGCTTGCCAATTTGGGACATGACAGCAGAAGATCTTGTAGACGGCGTAGAGGTGATGATGGCCTCAACGTTTTTGTTCGAAGCCGAAGGTGCCAAAATGACTTTCAGCTACTAAGCTTTTAACGCGGCCCTTTGCGTTGAAAACTCGTATCCCTCTTTGCTAAAGTGGGTTAATTGCCTTAAGTAAGCCCGCCTAGCCAATAATCATTAGTCGAATACTTATATAAGGAGATGCACCATGACCGAAATTACCCCCACCAAAACCCTGGATGTCTGCGGAAAGATTTGTCCTTATCCCGACATGAATACTATGACCACTCTAAAAAAGATGAAAAAGGGAGAAATTTTAGAAGTATTACTGGATTACCCTCTCTCAGTAGAGCGTATCCCACGTAACTTGAAGAAGCAAGGCCATAAATTGTTAGCAACAGAGCAAATTGACGGTCCTAACCATCGCATGTTGATTGAAGCGCATGGTCTCAAATAATTTTTTTAGTTCAGTCCCTTAAGGAGAAGAAAAAAAATGGAAGCTGTAATAACTGGTTTATTTGTTGGTATTTTCTTTGGATTTGTCTTGCAGCGTGGTCGTTTCTGCATGAACTCCGCATTTAGAGACGTTCTTCTACTCAAAGATAATACCCTACTTAAAGCTGTAGGCATCGCCCTATTAGTAGAATTATTTGGGTTTGCTATTATGGATATGACCGGCGCTATCGCCATCAACCCCAAACCTTTCTGGTGGGGAGCAAACATTCTGGGCAGTTTTGTCTTTGGTGTTGGTATGGTTCTAGCTGGCGGCTGCGCCAGCGGCATCACCTACCGCGTTGGCGAAGGCATGATTGGCGCTATCACCGCTGTACTTGGCCTATCTATTGGTGGTTACATAACCGCTGCTGGTTTCCTGAAAGGATTCAAAAGCAGTCTCCAAGAAGCCACAATAATCAAGACCGCTGACGGTGCGAACTTGACTCTGGCGAATGTGCTAGGAATGAATTACTCTACTTTAGCCTTAATCATTTTCGTTGTCGCAGTTGTAGCCTGGATAATCGTGGCTCGCAAAAACAAAGAAGACTACGACGGCGCCGCTGGATGGAGTTGGTTGAGTACTGGCGTTTTGATTGGATTAGCTGGTATTTTTGCTTTCCCCCTTTCAGCTGCCGCTGGGCGCAACTATCCCCTTGGCATCACCGCTGGCTGGATTGGCGTTGTCAAAAACATTCTTGGTAAAGCAGAAGGCTTGGATTGGCTTTCCTGGATGGTACTTGGCATCATGGTGGGTTCTTTTGTAGCCGCCATGATCGCTAAAGAATTCAAGTTCCGCATGCCATCCGTTGGCGATCTCCTGAAAACCTTTGGCGGCGGCTTGCTAATGGGCTTTGGCGCGGTGACCTCCGGTGGCTGCAACATTGGTCATCTTTTGAGTGGTGTCCCCCAGCTTTCCTTGGGTTCCATTCTAGCTGGTATTTCCATCATCCTCGGCTCTTGGGCAACATCGTATCTAATTTTTGTACGACCAAATAAATAGGCTTCGCACAAATTGACCACGCAAACATCTGATATTTATTAAAAAAATACGAGGCCCCGAACGGGGCCTCGTATTTTTGGTTCTTCAGGAAATAACGGGGTTGCACTTAACGAAGTGACCCAGCTATGTCACTGCGAGGAACGTCTTTTGTGACGTGGCAGTCTCCCCGACTATCTAAGGGATTGCCACACCTCCTGCCAA
>QMOK01000210.1 GCA_003648195.1 Chloroflexota bacterium
CCCTCATTGATTGAGCCATTCACAGTAACTGTTTGTCCGACTTGGAGTTCCACGCCTTGGTTTTGCCAATACTCTGGCGGGCCTAACTCCACATAAACGGACTCGCCATTTTGTAGAGCAAATTGAAAGCCGTTATCATCAATTTCTGTGATCATTCCCGCTTCAAGCCACGGTTCTCCTTGATGTCCCTCTGCGTTAGGTTGTTCTTGAATTATTTCAGCGACAAATTCTTCTTGCTGAGTAACGTCTTGTTGCAAAACAGGCTCCGAGATGGAAGTAGTTTGGTCAGTTTTTTGAGTTGATTGATATGCGTAGGCCGCTCCGGCTGCTCCAAATACGGTGACTGCTAATACGGCAATTATAATTTTCTTGAGCATAATTTTTCTCCTTTTTCTAGGCTAAGTGTTTATCTGAATAATTCTTCATTCATAGGCGCAAGTATAGCGAGAAGTTGTGAAGAAAATGTGAAGAAGACGTGAAAGAAGTATGTGTTTCCCCCAGTTCAAAGAAATAGAATGATTATCCCAGTCTCAGTTCCAGCGTATCTGGCACATGACAGACTTCTATACATTTCAGGCACTGAATGCACTCTGCGCTGCGTAAGTTTTCGGGGACGGTGCTAATATCCATGGAGCAAGCACGGTCGCAGAGGCCGCAGGAGGTACAACTATTATCTCGGAGACTATGCGAAGAGGGATTGTTGAAGCTCGCCACCGCCACTAGCGAGGGCAGAGATATTTGCACCAGATGCGTTTGTTCAGCATGCATGTAATCACGAAAATCATCAAAACACTCCAGAGCAGGCCAGTTGTGAGTTGAAAACTGAAGAGAGTACGAGCGGGGCAAATCTCTCGCAGGGGCGGGTGGATGGATTGTACGCTGGCAATGAGAATTAAGATGATGATGAGATGTTTTAAGTAGCGCAGCCACTTATCTATTTTGGGCGGCAGAGTACGCCATAGGCAACACTCCGGCGATGGTTATCGGTGAATTGGTCAAATTCGTGGGACTAGCACCGAGAAAAAAAAGCCTGGTGGGCGCACTACGGGAGGCGAGGTGGGGGCAGAACTTTCCAACAACCATTGAGTGCTCCCTCTAAGTAAATGCCTCTTGCGTAAAATAATTGTCCAATGTATAATATGCAACGCGCTGCATATATATTATTACGCATATAAAAAGGAAAACATATGCCCGAAAATACATACCAACAAGCAACTCAACTCTTCCAAACTCTCTCTCATCTGGCGCGGCTGCGCATTTTAGATGAACTCCGCCGGGACGAGGCGTGTGTGTGCCATCTCCAAGCCGTGCTGGGGCGGCCCCAGGCCTATGTCTCTCAACAGCTGCGCGTCTTGCGGGATGCAAATATGGTCACGGATCGCAAAGATGGCCAGCTTGTCTACTATAGCCTGAACGATCCGCAGATCACGCAGCTGATTGAAATCGTTCTAGGCCCAGCCGGTGAAAGAACGCAACCCCCAGACTGCCCATGCCCTCGCTGTGCTGGGAACGGTTCTAAAACTTCGTGCAGGTAATTTCCACTCACATATAAATTCAACTCATCGAGGTATACACATTGAACACCTTAGATTACATCGCCACGCTATTACAAACAGGCTTAGGAAGCCTGGCCGCTTATCTGGCCGCTCACGTTCTGCTGTGCCTATTGCCCGCTTTCTTCATTGCCGGAGCACTATCAGCCCTGATCCCTAAACAAGCTATCACCAAATATCTAGGAAGAAACACCGCCAAATGGATATCTTACCCAGCCTCGGCATTGGGCGGATTTGTGCTGGCGGTTTGTTCGTGCACAATTATGCCACTCTTCGCCAGCATCTACAAAAAAGGAGCGGGGTTAGGCCCCGCGACCACATTCCTATTCGTCGGCCCGGCCGTCAATATTTTGGCTATTTCCCTAACCGGCGTTCAAATCGGCATGGACATAGCCCTGGCACGCCTCATCCTGGCGATTGTATTTGGGATTGGGATTGGGATACTGATGGCGTGGATATTCCGTAAAGATGACGCGGCGCATAACGATACGACCAATAACAGCAGCGCATTCGCCCAAGACGCCAGCGTCCCCGCCCGCACGTGGGTCTTTTTCGTCTTGCTGCTGGGAGTGTTAATAGCGGGAACCCTGCAAATAGACGTACTCACCAAAAGCTACGCCGCCTTCACTCTCCCGGGGGAGTGGTCATCCTCGTTCCAAGCGTGGCTGCACCTCCTCGCCCCCCCAAACCCATCCCTGGGTATCGAAGGCGTAAGCGTCCACGGCGTATTCCTCATCGGCCTGCTGCTCATCATCAGCGTCACAGCCTGGTTGGGACTGAACAATGTAGATGAAGGCTTCAACGCTTGGACTTATATAGCCTTAGGACTGGTCACGCTAACCCTGATTGTGGCCTCGTTCAGGGTAACGGCAGTCGCAAACGGCCTAAGTGTGGGCGTCACCGGCAAACTCTTCGCCGAGATCGTACTCATCGCCGCTGTATGGTGGATGGCTGTAAAGAACTTCGAGACCTATGAAATCCAAGAATGGCTCTGGGAAATGTGGCGCTTTACCAAACAGATCATCCCCCTGCTCGTGGTAGGCGTCTTCCTGGCGGGGATGGCGCGAACGCTCATTCCCGCAACCTGGATCGAAACCCTCGCCGGACGCAACACAGCCCTGGGAAACCTGGCGGGGGTACTCTTTGGCGTCTTCATGTACTTCCCCACGCTTGTCGAAGTACCTATCGCCCAGACATTCCTTTCGCTGGGAATGCACCGTGGTCCACTGCTGGCTTACCTATTGGCCGATCCAGAGTTGAGTTTGCAATCTATCCTTATAACCAATTCAGTCATCGGCAGAAAGAAGACCGCCGTGTACGTGGCACTGGTAACAATATTTAGCACATTATCAGGATTAATTTTCGGTTGGTTTATTAGCTAACATACAAAAAAACAAAAGGATATTCTATTATGCAAATTAAAATTTTAGGCACTGGGTGCCCCAAATGTGGGCGTTTAGAAAAGGTAACCCGTCAGGTAGCCAGTGAAATGGGTATTGAGGCGGATTTCACCAAGGTCAAAGATATAGATGCAATCATGGCCTACGACGTGATGAATACGCCTGCGTTAGTGATTGACGAATCAGTCAAATCATCGGGCCGCATCCCTCGCAATGAAGAGATCGCAGAGTGGATTCGAGCAGCGCAGAGTCTATAGGAGGTTGAGAATGCTCCAAATCAAAGTTTTCGGAACTACTCCGCCGTGCGCCAACTGCAAACGCGCCGAGGTACAGGCACAGAAAGCCGCAGATCAGTTCCCGGGACAAGTCGAAGTCGTCAAGCTAGACGCCCTAGGAGCGGAAGCAGAGCAATTCGGCTTGGTAACAACACCGCTAGTAGTCGTCGATGAGAAGGTGATCGGCGCAGGCAAAGTTGTGCCAGCGGAAAGGCTCATCTCAATCATTGAGAAATATATAGGAGCTGTATAATGATTAGATTAGAGATTTTTAGTGGTGACCCACCTTGCCCAGGCTGTGTTGCCATCATCCAACTGGCTAAGCAGGTCGCAGCCAGATACGATGGGGAATTGGAACTCGCCATCTACGAAGGGGCTGAGGGGCTAGAAAAGTTCGAGGCTTACAAGCTTTTTTGTGTCCCTGCAGCGGTAGTTAATGAAACCATCCGCATCGAGGGCATGTGCCCCAGCAAAGCAACTCTCAATAACGCATTGCGGGAGGGAGGACTATGTCTAAAGTAAGAATTGAAGCATTTGTGTCTATACCACCTTGCTCCGGCGGCGTGGCAGTCAAACGATTGTTGAATGAAATTAAGGCTGAGTTTGGCGACAAGGTCGAGATTGTTTTTCACACCGGCCCCGGTGACAAGGAATGGGATGAATACGCCATCAGTAATGCGCCAGCGATGGTCGTTGGTGAATTAGTCAAATTCGTGGGATTAGCACCGAGCAAGGAGAGCCTAGTGGGCGCACTGCGGGAGGCAGGATTAGAATAATTATTAATCATTAGTTTTGCCTCAAATCTCCGAAGAGATCAATTCTTCGGGCTGCATCCCACAAAAGAATGAGATCGCAGAGTGGATTCGAACAGCGCAGAGTCTATAGGAGGTTGAGAATGCTCCAAATCAAAGTTTTCGGAACCACGCCACCATCACTGACCAGGCCGTCAACCAGACAGCAGAGATCATGACCGGGATCAAAGAGACCCTGCACGAACAATTTAAAATCCACCACACCACCATCCAGTTTGAATGTAGCAACTGCGGGCAGGGCATGGTGCTCTGTGATGCAGATTAGACATTGGAGAATTTCACGCTGGAAGTTGAAGCCAATATCTTTCCCACCGGAGAAGTCCAAATGACTTTTTTGGATATGTAATGAATAGCTGCACCATCAAATCATAAAAAATTACGCAAAAGAATCTAAATAAGGAGTGAAAAATGTCTCAAACAAATTTTGATCAATGGCTCAAAGAACTCGACCTGAGTTTCTGGGGCACCGCCCAACACAAAATTACCCCCGCTCAATTCTTCGAGCGGAAACAAAGTGAGGATGCAGTTCTCTTGGATTTGCGTTCACCGGAAGAGGCAGGTTACCTAGCCTTGCCCTTTGCCCTCCACATCCCCATTCATGAACTACCCGATCGTTGGGGCGAAATTCCCACCGATCGGCTGGTAGCAACTTTTTGCTCGTCGGCCACGCGCGCCGTGGTCGCCTGGGCCTATTTGCAATTACACGGGTTGGAGAATGTCCGTATTTTGGGTGCCCACTACAATGACCTGA
>QMOK01000211.1 GCA_003648195.1 Chloroflexota bacterium
CAAGAAATGGTGCTGTTCATACTGCTAAAGCTAGAGCCGCATGGCTTGGAGGACAGTGGGATACTATTGTTTCTAGACGTAGTTTGCCTTTAGCCGCTTAACCAACAACTTTTTAGCACTCCCCATCTCTATGCCCGTCTTCCATGCCCACTTTTCCCGTGCTATAATTACGCACTAATATTTTACATTCCAACGTTGCAACACCCAAACGTTTATTTTACCGGAGGTTTATCAATGTACAAAACACATACTTGTGGAGAATTACGAATAGAAGACGTAGGTAAAGAGGTATCCCTGGCCGGTTGGGTTAACCGCCGCCGCGACCACGGTGGAGTGACCTTTGTCGATTTGCGGGATCGCTTCGGATTGGCTCAAATTGTCACCAATCCCGAAATTTCCCCCGCCGCTCACCAATCTCTAGCGCCCGTCCGCATGGAATGGGTCATTCAAATTACAGGGGTCGTCCGCCAACGCCCCGCAGGCATGGAAAATCCCGATTTACCCACCGGTGAGGTAGAAGTTGAAGTCAATGACGTCAAGATATTAAATACCGCTCAAACTCCCCCTTTCCTTATCAACAAAGAAGAAGATGTTGATGAACAAACCCGCCTTGAGTTTAGATACCTAGACTTGCGGCGTGAACGCATGCGCAACAACCTAATCTTGCGCCATCGCTTCATTAAATTCATCCGCGATTATCTAGACGAGCGCGGCTTCCTCGAAATTGAGACGCCCATCCTTTTCAAGAGTACGCCAGAGGGCGCGCGTGATTATCTCGTTCCCTCACGAGTGCACCCCGGCCAATTTTACGCTTTGCCCCAATCGCCACAGCAACTTAAACAAATGCTCATGGTGGGAGGTGTGGAACGCTACTTCCAAATTGCCCGCTGCTTCCGAGATGAAGATCAGCGCGGCGACCGCCAGCCAGAGTTCACCCAACTTGACCTCGAAATGTCTTTTGTTCACCGAGAAGACATTATGGAACTCATTGAAGACATGTACACAAAATTGGTCGCGGAGGTAGTTCCTCACAAAAAAGTATTGCAAACCCCCTGGCCGCGAATGACTTATAACGAAGCCATGGCACGTTACGGAAAAGACAATCCCGACATTCGCTTTGGGCTAGAGTTGCAAGACATCACCGATTTGGTTGCCGAGAGCGATTTTAAGGTTTTCTCTAGCGTAATTGCCAAGGGCGGGTGTGTGCAAGGCATTAACGCTCGCGGATTAGGCAACTACAGCCGCAAACAAATTGATGAGCTGGTAGAGTTTGTCAAACGCCAAGACGCCAAAGGGCTGGCTTACATTGCCTTCACCTCCAACGGAGAAGAACGCTCATCGTTCAGCAAGTTCCTCGCCAAGGAAACCAAACAGGCCATTTTGGAACAGATGGACGCTCAGGCAGGCGACCTTTTGCTCTTTGTGGCCGATAAAGTGGATGTTGTTTACAGCGCTTTGGGGCTGCTGCGCGAGGAGTTAGGCACTCGCTTGGAATTGAGAGACGATGACGTGATGGGTTTCGCCTGGGTAATTGACTTCCCGCTTTTCACCTGGGATGCGGACTCGAAACGCTGGGACCCCAGCCACCACCTTTTCACATCCCCCATGCTAGAAGATATTCCCTACCTAGATACCGACCCCGCAAAAGCGCGTGGACAACAATATGACCTAGTGCTGAACGGCAACGAAGTCTCTGGCGGATCAATTAGGATTCACGATAGTGATTTACAAGAAAAAATCTTCGGGCTGATTGGCCTGGACCCAGACGTGGCCCGCGAACGATTTGGCCACATGCTCCGCGCCTTTACGTTTGGCACCCCACCCCACGGCGGGATAGCTTCTGGCATCGATCGTTTCTGCATGCTTCTAGCGGACGAACCCAATATCCGAGAGGTGATCGCCTTCCCCAAAAACCAATCCGCGCGTGATGTGATGGGTGACGCGCCCTCCCGAGTAGAGCAGAAGCAACTCAAAGAATTACACATTAAACTTGACCTGGACGAAGACCTCCCCGAAAGTTTTTAAGCAATAACACAAAAAACAGACTTCCGAAGCTTTATAAAGCATTATCCCATGCCATGACTTTTGGAAGACTTCGGAAGTCTAAAAAATACGTTTTAAGAATAAAATCCCTACCCATGCAGAAATGCGTATGGTAGAGTATTAACACCCTACTGTGTTCGAGTTGTGACTTTATGTGTTTTGGGCCAACACTCACTTATAGGGTTCCAATATCGCAGATGTGACGCGATAGGCCTGAGCCAAGGCGAAACTTCTGTTGCGGAACCCACCCTGCGAGAGCAGGTTCAAGACTAAGTCACTCACGGCACGGCGGGGTTTTTTCTTTTAAGGGGAAGCGGGGCAAAAAAAGTGATGTCATTGCGAACGAAGCGCAGCGGAGTGCGGCAATCCCTTGTTGCGGGCGGGGAGACTGCTTGCTCAAGAATATACTTCGCTATCGCAAAAAGACGCTTGCAGTGACATGCCTGAGTAGTTGCGGGGAATGTTCAAATTATGGTAAGATAATGTTGGGAATTCATTCCATTTCTTACCACTTATTCTCTACTAATATCTGCCTATACGAGGATGTATGCCTGCGAAAAAATACAAATATGACGTTTTTATTTCATACAGCCACAAAGACGAAAACTGGGTGGTAGGCACCTTATTACCGCGTCTAGAAAAGGAAGGCTTGGTGGTTTGCATTGATAGCCGTGATTTTAAACCAGGGGTACCAAGCATCGTCAACATGGAAAATGCCGCTGAGGAGAGTCGTCACACTGTTTTAGTCTTAACTCCCAATTGGACAAACAGTGAATGGACTGATTTTGAGACCATCCTAGTGCAGACTGATGATCCTGCGGGAAGGCGTCAAAAAATGATTCCTCTGATGTTAGAACAGTGTAACCTCCCCAAGCGTGTGAAGCCATTAACTTACATTGACTTCACGCGTCTTGACCGCCAGGATATTGCCTGGTGGCAGCTTTTTAACTCTCTGGGTGTTGACTTACCTGGTCATGCACCTTCGCTCACTCCAACTAGTAATCCCATATTGGTATTCCCACAAAATCAAAGACTACCTATAAAAGATACCCATAAGTCTCCTCAATTTTGGCAAACGCTTGGAAATTGGTTTCGCCAGTTGCCCCTTTTGGTCAAAGGATTGATTGGCTTGGCAATCTTGGCAGCCGTGATTGTACCGCTAACCTTGTCTGGAATAGGGGATTCTCAACCAACTCCAATCCTTTCGAAAACTCCTGAACCAACCTTGACATCTAATGCTATGGAGACTCTAGCTCAGATGGCCACACTTGTACACAGCGGGGCGGTTCATGGGACGATTATGGTAGCTATGGCAGCGTTGAGTCTACTGCAAAAACTACAAAATCTCAAAAAATGCAAAGTTTTTCTTTGTGTTCTTCGAGAGAATTCTTTGCGAACTTAGTATCTTTGTGGTGAAATTGATCTTTTTGCAGCGAAGTCAGCGTTGCTACTCGTAAATGAGTATATTCCAGGTATTCACGGAATTACAATCTCGGCTTCCGCTGCGTTCGTAGCATAGAATCTCCATAAAATGCTTATCTCCCTAATACAGCTCGTTTTTTTTTAGAATGATGCCTTGCATCTTAATTTCAGTAAGGAATATAAAATGCCAGAAGAAACACACCGCAAATTCGCCACTGATTGGCTCACACGCATACCGATTTGGGTCAAGGGATTGGCAGCCTTGGTAATTTTGACAGCCATGATTGTGCCGCTAATCTTGTCGGGAATAGGAGGTATTCACCCAACTCCCAACGCCTCACTGGGCGACACTTGGACTCGTCCAACAGACAATGCCGAGATGATCTACGTTCCGGCTGGAGAGTTTATGATGGGCAGTGGTGAAAATGATCCTTATGGTCGCGATGATGAAAAACCCCAGCACAAAGTGACCCTAGACGCATTTTGGATTGACAAATATGAAGTCACCAACGCTCAATATACCGCCTTTTTAAATGCTCAAGGCAACCAAGAAGAGGGCGGCAGAACTTGGTTGGAAATAGAAAGCGAATATTGTTTGATTGAAGAAGTTGAGGGTCAATACCAAGCCAAAGAAGGTTATGCCAATCACCCCGTTGTGGAAGTCAGTTGGTACGGAGCAAGAGCCTACGCTGAATGGGTGGGTGGGCGTTTACCCACCGAAGCGGAATGGGAATACGCCGCTCGCGGGCCAGAGGGCAGCATATACCCTTGGAGCAACCAGAGACCTACCTGTAAGCTAGCTCAGTATGCTGGTTGTTCTGGAGACACTATTTCGGTTGGCAGTTTGCCAGATGGTGCAAATTGGGTAGGAGCAATGGATATGGCAGGCAACGTGTGGGAATGGGTGAATGATTGGTATGGAGAGAATTATTATAGTCAATCACCAAGCGAGAATCCCAATGGGCCAACTTCTGGAGAAGACCGTGTATTGCGCGGCGGCTCTTTCTACGGTAATGCTGAGTGCATGCGCTGTGCCCGCCGTGGCGGGTACTACCCGGACGAGGGCGGCAGCCTCATAGGGTTTCGAGTCGTGACGTCCCCATAGCCCCGTTAGCTTAGCGGCGGGCTGGCTTTAAATAATGCAAAGAACACAAAAGAAGCAAAAGAACCTACAGTGCCTGATTCCTGCTTTCCTGTTTTCCTAATTACTCATCACAAAGGATTCCCCATGTTCCCTAGAAGACGCCCACCCCTTCGCCGCCGCCCCAACCGTCGGCCTCAACAATCAAAAGCGC
>QMOK01000212.1 GCA_003648195.1 Chloroflexota bacterium
CATGGTGCGCATCAATCAGGGCGCAATGGGCTTGGAAGATTTAGCCTACATAGTGCCGCACAACGTGAATCTTATCCTAATTCCCAAATGCGAAACGGCTGACGAGGTTAAGCAAATTGACGCGAGAATTGCAGAAATTGCGCATGAGCACGGCATAGACGCTCCCGTTTACCTGATGCCAATCATTGAAAGCGCGTTGGGCGTGGTGAACGCTTACCAAATTGCATCCGCCTCTGAGAATGTAGTGGCTTTGGCAATTGGCCTGGAAGACTACACCGCCGACCTGGGCGCCCCGCGCACAAAAGAGGGGCACGAAACATTTTTCGCCCGCTCACAACTGGTCAACGCCGCCCGGGCCGCTGGGATTCAGCCCATCGACTCGGTTTTCTCTGACGTCTCCGACATGGACGCTCTCCGCGAGGTGGTAGAAGAATCCAAATCTTTGGGCTTCGATGGCATGGGATGTATCCATCCCCGCCAAATCAAAGTCATTCACGAGGCATTTGCCCCCAGCGAAACAGAAATTGAAAAGGCCAAGAAAATAGTTCTCGCCTTTGACGAAGCTGCAGCCCGCGGGTTGGGCGTAGTCTCCCTCGGCTCGAAAATGATAGACCCTCCCGTGGTCAAACGCGCCCAGCGCACCGTTCATTTGGCTATCAATTTGGGAAAATTGTCTAAGACTTGGAAAGAAGAAACCTAAGAAATTAAACCCGTGGATTTTCGAGGGATGTCGCCGCGCCAAGGAGTGGTACCACCCCTCCACGCGCCAAGCCACACCCCCGCGAGAAAAAACCTAAGGGATGGCAGCTGCGCCAAAGGGAGGTTTTTGCCCCTCCCCAGCCGCCACGCTTCCACCAATCCCTAGACCACTCAGACAAAAAAGAGGAATGACTTTTATGGCTACAAAATTTACAAAAAACGCAGTTGGGCGCATGATCCCAACAGAAATCAACGGTAAACCAGTGATCCCTTTCCAAGGCGTGGGAAAATACAAACCAACCGGGCGGCGGTACGCCCCTCCCCTTGTGTCGTGCGCCGATTATCCCGCCGATGGGGACAAGCGCGTGGCGAATTTGAAAACCGCCCTTGTTGAAGCGGGATTGAAAGATGGCATGACCATCTCCACCCATCATCACTTTCGCAACGGCGACCTGATTGCTAATCAGATTTTCGAGATTGCTTCTGAGCTAGGCGTGAAAGACTTAATTTGGTTCCCCTCGGCCTCTTTCCCTTGCCATGAGCCAATTATTGAATATCTAAAAGATGGCACTATCCATCATATTGAAGGGAGCATGAACGGCCCGTTGGGGCGGTTTGCTTCCCAGGGCAAAATGCGCGGAACAGGCGTGCTGCGCTCACACGGAGGGCGCTACCAAGCCGTGCAAGATGGTGATGTGGTGATAGATATTGCTGTCATCGCTGCCCCAACCGCCGACCCGTTCGGCAACGCCAACGGTCTCTCTGGCCCCTCGGCCTGCGGGCTGCTGGGCTTCGCCTTGGCGGATTCACAATACGCTCATAAAGTCATTGTGGTGAGTGATAATGTGGTTCCGTTCCCCTGCATCCCCTGGCAAATTCAGGGCAACTACGTTGACTATGTTGTGGAGGTGGAGCAGGTTGGTATTCCTGAGAAAATCATTTCTGGAACCACCAGAATTACCAAAAGCCCCGACCGCCTTTTCCTTGCCGAACTGACCGCTAAATTCTGCGATGTTACCGGCATAATTCATGACGGATTCTCGTTCCAAGCCGGAGCGGGCGGCACTTCTCTGGCCATTGGGAATTACTTTGGCGAGATCATGCGCGAAAAGGGAATTAAGGCGCGTTTTGCTAGAGGCGGGAGCAACAAATATTTAGTGGATATGCTTGAAGAGGGTTTAGTTGAGTACATTTTAGATGGGCAGACTTTCGATTTGGATGGTGTGCGCTCCATGCGGGAAAATCCGCGCCATGTTGATACCAGCCCATTTACTAGCTACAACTATCACGAAAAAGGCAACTTCGCCTCAATATTGGACGTGGTCATTTTAGGCGCGACTGAAGTGGATGTCAACTTCAACGCTAACGTTGTCACTCATTCTGATGGCTATTTACTGCACGGCATTGGCGGATGGCAAAATTGCCTTGCTGGTAAAAACGTAATTTTGCCTATTCCACTTTTCCGCAATCGCATACCCATTATCCGTGACGAAGTGACCACCATCTGCGGCCCCGGCGAATTAATAGATGTGATTGTCACCGAGCGCGGAATTGCCATCAATCCCCGCCGGACTGACTTGCTAGAAGCGGTCAAGGGTTCCGACTTACCCATCAAAACCATTGAGGAACTCAAAGCCGAAGCAGAGAGAATATGCGGCAAACCGGCCCTAGTTGAAACCGGAGAAAAAGTAATCGCAGCCATTAAATGGGTTGACGGCACAGTTATTGACGTGGTTAGAGAAGTGAAAGAATAAAGAAGAGCTGTGCATTGCATCTGCTTTTGATGCGTTGCACATCGGGTAACCAGAAAACAGCCAATTACCCAGGTGCAACGCACTTCTAAAGCTCTGAAGTGCAATGCACCCTATCACCATAAGAGGACCCCTATGAACATCAACGAACTTTGGCCTGAACTGGCCTGGATCAAAGATAACGAACTTAGAGAAAAAACAACCAAAACTTGGGAACTAGCCCTGGAAAGAAGCGCCCTAACCGCCGAAGACTTGCAACGCATCCCCTTTACGCTCTTGGCCGGCCCCGACTTAAAAGTCAGCTTCATGGATCATAAACGAGCCGTGGTTCACATTGCCAAAGAAAGCGCCCTAAAAATGATTGACTTCTTTGGCGATGAGCTGCCAATTAACGTGGATGTGGTCATCGCCGGCGCTATCTTGGCTGACGTAGGCAAATTACTGGAATACGAACTTGACGAAAACGGCAACTCATTCCAGGGGAATTACGGGAAATACCTGCGCCATCCATTCTCAGGCGTATCGCTGGCTGAAGAATGTGGCGTCCCCGCCGAGGTGTGCCACATCATCGCCGCCCACGCCGGAGAGGGCGACATGATCAAACGCACCACCGAAGCCTACATCGTTCACCACGCCGATTTTATGACCTTTTTACCGTTCAAAAGCAGATTGGAGGTCAGGGATTAGGGAACCAGGTATCAGGAATCAGTGACTAGGAATCAGGAAACTAGGGAACTACCAAGCCGAATTCTTTTTTCGGCCAACTACCAAGCCGAATGCTTTTTTCGGCCAACTACCAAACTACCAAACTACCATGACTCAAACATTCGCAGAAAAAATACTAGCTAAAAAAGCCGGACTTTCCTCCACGGAGGCGGGTCAAATCGTAGAAATCACCCCAGACGTGGCCTTGTCACATGACAACACCGCGCCCATTTATGGCATCTTCCAACGCATGGGAGGGGAGCGCGTCTACGATCCAGATATGCACGCCGTCATTCTGGATCACGCCACCCCCGCCCCCACCACCAAACACGCCGAAAACCATCGCATCATCCGTGAATTTGTCCACGACCAGGGCATCAAAAATTTCTTTGATGTTGGACGCGGCATTTGTCACCAACTATTGGTTGAGGAGGGGCTGGCTCTGCCCGGGGAGGTGGTACTCGGCTCGGATTCGCACACCCCTCACGCCGGAGTGATGGGCGCGTTCGGGGCCGGGATTGGCCGCACCGAGATGGCCTCCATCTGGGCCATTGGACGCATTTGGCTCCGCGTCCCCGCCAGCATGAAACTCATCGTCAACGGTCAGCTCCCGCCCGGAGTGACATCCAAAGATTTAGCGTTGCGCATTATCGGCGATCTCAAAGCTGACGGCGCTTTGTACATGTCGGTCGAGTGGCACGGCGAGGCCATCGAAGCCTTGCCATTGAGCCAACGCGCCACCCTCACCAACCTGATGGCCGAGATGGGCGCGAAAAATTCTTACATTCCCCCCGATAAAAAAGTTTTCGATTATTTGGATGGCCGCGCTCGGCGATCTTATGAGCCAATTTATCCTGACGCGGATGCGGTTTATGCCCAAATTGTAGAATATGATGCCGCCGATATTGAACCCATGGTCGCTTGTCCGCATACGGTGGATAACGTAAAACCCCTGGCGGAAGTGGCGGGCACGCGCGTGGATCAGGCCTTTTTAGGTGCGTGCACCAACGGGCGTTTGGACGACCTGGCAGCGGCGGCGGAAGTGCTCAAGGGGCGTAAAATCTCCCCCAGAACGCGCATGATTGTCATCCCCGCTTCTTCGGAAATTTATTTAGAAGCTCTTAAGGCTGGCTATCTCGAAACATTCGTCAAAGCCGGAGCCGTGATCGAAAGCCCCGGTTGCGGCCCCTGCATGGGAAACCATCTCGGCGTCCCCGCCATCGGAGAAGTCACCATCAGCACCGCTAACCGCAACTTTAGAGGCCGGATGGGAACCAAAGACAGCGAGGTTTATCTAGCCAGTCCCATAGTTGTAGCCGCCTCGGCGGTGGCGGGTGAGATTGCTCATCCTACAGCGTTTAAACGTTAAACGTTCAAACGTTGGAACGTTCAACACAATAAAGAGAGAAAATATGGATAATAAAATTAAAGGCCGGGTCTGGAAATACGGCGATAACATCAACACCGATGTCATTTTTCCCGGCAAATATACCTATACAGTCAGTGACCCCAAAGAAATGCCTCAGTACGCCTTAGAAGACCTTGACTCTGAGTTCGCTGGTCAGGTTCAAGCCAATGACATTATCGTAGGCGGCA
>QMOK01000213.1 GCA_003648195.1 Chloroflexota bacterium
CCGCTTACCGCACCCAGCAAGCATTAGAAAAAGGGGAGGAAATTCTAGTGGGAGTAAATGCTTTTCAGGTGGAAGAAAAGAGCGATTTGGAGCGTTTGGAGGTAAACCCCGCTATTGAGGTTGGTCAGCGTGCCCGACTGGAAAAACTCCGGGGGGAGCGTGATACTGCTAAAGTGAGCGCGTTGCTATCCCTGGTGGAAGAAACCGCACGCGGCACTCAGAACCTAATGCCCATATTTGTGGAATGCGTTGAAAATGACATCACCCTAGGCGAAATCACCGGCGTTTTACGAGGCGTATGGGGCGAGTATCAGTCCTCTAGTTGGTTTTAGTAGCATGAAGATTCACCACAAAGTTTTCCCTATACTCGCCTTTGGGTCTTCGTGGTGAAAAACAGATTAATTTCAGCTTGTTCTAGTGGGCTGTTAAATATAAAAAGATGGTCTGTAGTAGGGCACGAGAGCGCCCATTTTCGACAAGGACGCACTCTCGTGCAGCACTACGAACACATCACTTTAAGCTTGACACGCCGCTAGTTAGGAGTACAACTGATGACAAATCTTAAACGCGTTGCTCATGTTGCCATTCTCGTTAAGAATATAGAAGAATCGCTCAAGTTTTGGCGGGACGCCCTGGGCTTGGAACTCGGCCACATTGAAGAAGTCCCCAGCCAGGCGGCAGCGGTGGCATTTCTCCCCTTGGGCGAAACCGAAGTGGAGCTTGTTCAGCCCCTCACCGATGATTCAGGGTTGGCGAAATACCTCGCCAAGCGCGGGGGCGGGATGCACCATCTCTGCTTTGAGGTTGAGGATATCGCGGCCAAATTAGAAGAGCTAAAGGGTAAAGGTGTGCGCCTCATTAGCAAAGAACCGGTCACGCTAGGCAATGGGAAACAAGTCGCTTTCATTCATCCCCAAAGCACGGGAGGCGTTTTGGTGGAGTTGTACCAGGGCTAGGAATCAGGTACTATGACGGGTCACTTAGCCACCATCTCCTCCAACGCGCCTAATAAAACCGCCAACTCCTCTTCGGTGTTGTAGCCCTGAACCGAAATGCGTAAAAATTGTCTTCCCTGCCATTCTATGGTGGGGATTTCTATTTTATAGCGTTCGTAAAGCGTCTCTTTGAATTCGGGCAGATTTTCAATGGAGGGTAAGGGGATAATTGCTAATTGATGGTATAACCCTTCTTCAGAGGCATAAACGGAGGGTAGACCGGTAATGGCGCAAGCACGCCGAACAGTTTGTTTAAGAAGTTGGTGGCATTGCTCTCTAACCTGGGGCCAGTCATGGTCTTTCTGGAATTGGATGGCAGATGGAACCGCGAGATAGGCTGCTGGGTCTTTTGTTCCCAGCCATTCTAATTTATCAATGTAAGATGAACCGCTTGAGAATGGCGAGTTTTCGCCCCATCCCCAGCCCACCACGAGCGGTTCCAGATTCGCTTGATGCTCTGGTCGCGTGTGTAAAAAGCCGACCCCCTTGGGGGCTAGCAGCCATTTATGGCAATTCCCCACGTAAAAATCCGCGCCTATTTCTGCCAAATTGAGCGGAATTTGGCCTGGGGTGTGTGCACCGTCCACCAGGGTCAGAATCCCCTTCCCCCGCGCTTCCCGGCAAATGTCCTCCACCGGCATCCGCAGCGCGGTTTGCGAAGTGATGTGGCTAATAAAGATGATCTTTGTGCGCGGTGTGATTCCATCTAAAAAATGGTTGGCAATTTCTGCGCTTGACAACCCCAGCGGGATGGGACGCCGAATATATTTGGCTCCCGTTTTTTGGGCGGTGAACATCCAAGCGTTGTCGCAAGCGCCGTATTCGTGGTTAGAGGTTAGAATTTCATCCCCGGGGTGCAGTGGCAGGGAACGGGACACCAGGTTAACGCCAAAAGTGGCGTTGGGGATGTAGACCAAGTCGGCGGCGCTGGCATTGAGCGTGGATGCCAAAACCTGGCGGGCGTGCTCTAGGCGCGGGAACAAATCCTGAACAAGAAACCGAACTGGCTGGCGCTCTAATTTGCGCTGCCAAGTTTGGTAAGCCTCAAAAACCGGGCGGGGGGTGGCTCCAAAAGAGCCATGATTGAGGAAAATGACATTTGGGTCTAGTAAAAAGTGTTCTTTCAACTGGTGCATGGTATAGTCCTTGGCAAGTGAGTAATTAAAAAGAGCGCAGAGGGTACAGATTAAATTTTATGATACAATGCCTCCCTGAACAAGATAGTTTCGAAGTAACAAAAAGAGAAGCAGGGGTTACCCTTTGCTTCTTTATGATTCTTAGTAATTTATAATAACCATTCACTCCCTCACCTCAATCTTCTCTCAAGGGAAAAGGAAGCTGTCCTCTCTCTTTGGGAGATGGCAAGGGGCTGAATGGTCACAATTTATATTTAGTAAAACAGGAAGTAAGTAATGTCTGTAAAAATTTCACATAAACTTAAAAATTCACTAGAAGGTGCTTTAGCTGGTGGAGGTGATCCCGCAACCTCACCCTTGTATGTCTTTGGCCCTTTTCTAAAGATGATTGTAGTTGCTGGGGTTGCGAGAATAACATTCGGAGTCTCAGTTTGGATGGTGGTTTTGACCGTTGCGGTTGTGTCGGCCATGTATCGTTTGGTAATGTCCTGGGTGACGGATGGAAGCGGAGGCAGCGGTCTCAGCGAGGAGGAATTTGGCGGGTGGGCCGTCAAAATAAACGCGGCGATCACTTTTGTAGAATATACTTTGACTTTTTTGGTCAGTATGTCTTCAATGGTGACATTTATTGCTGACCGGGTTCCTTTGCTAAATGAAGGTATCTTGGGAATTCAGTACCGCACTTTGCTAGCTATTGCCCTCAGCATTTTAACGGGATGGCTAGTGAATCGCGGCCCAAAGATGGCAGCACGTGCCTTTGGCCCCGCTACAGCAGGGGTGTTAATATTACTTTGGGTTATGGTGGGGGCTACAATTTGGCAATACGGGTTCCATTTGCCCGATTTTAATCTATCAGCTTTTTCAGGAGAATACCTGCACTTCACGCTGAAAGGATATGTGCAAATTTTAGCGGTGATGACCGGCATTGAGGTCTTTGCCAATTTGGTTGCGGCTTATGACGGGCCAGCCAAAGTGCGTAGCAAACGTGCATTCAACAGCCTTATAATTGTGATGGGCACAACTGCGGTAACTATGCTAATTGTGGGGCCGGCGATTAAAAATACTTTCGATTACACTAATCTCGAAGTATCCGCCTTCACCCAAGCCATGGACGCTCTTCTCCCAGCCCCTTTGCCTTATTTGGGAACGTTAGTGGGAATCGCTGTGCTCATGTCGGCTTCGGCTGCCAGTGCTCAAGGTTTGCAGAACTTGTCTCTGGGCCTAAAAAAACGTCATTATATTCCCCCTACCTTAGGGAATCAAAACGAGTACGACGTAGCTGACAAGCCAGTTTGGATTGAGGTTGGGCTGGTTATTATTTGTTTCTTGTTTTTTGGAACAAATGAGGAAACCTACTTATCTATCTATGCCGCTGGCGTTTTCATTCTCTTGAGCATGACCGGCTGGGCGGTTTCCAAGCGGTTAATTCGTGAAGCGCGGCAACAATTCTCCTGGGAAAAATTCCTGTTGATACCAGGTACAGTGGTAGCGTCAATATTAACCACTAGCGCAACAGGAATCATCTTTTGGGAACGTTTCAATGAAGGTGCTTGGACTTACTTTATCTTTATCCCAATTTTATACAGCTTGTTTACTTACTCGCGGAATCACCTGGGTGCCCCCAGCCCAATCATGGATTACTTAGGACAACTAGATTCCACTCTCTTGGCAGGCTTCGGATTTGGACAAGCGGTTCCCGTATTAGAAACTGGCGCGGCAGAGAAAAAAGCCCCCTCCATTACTTGGGAACCCGAACCTATTGAAAAAAGCAAATGGCGCAACCAGAGCCGTACCATTGAAAAAGTGGTGATTTTGCTGGATGGGTCTGTATACGCCGCCCAAGCGATTCCCACTGCCAAGCGGATTTGCCGCTCTATGGGAGCGAGCCTTACTTTGTTATCTAGCGTCAAGGCATACTCGCATGGCCCTCAAGAACAATTCGAGGCTGAACTCTCTTCCCGTGAAGGGTATTTAGCAGCACTCGTGCAACAAATGCGTTCCAATGATTACACTGTAGATTACGCTATCCGGCGAGGTTCAATAGCCGAAGTTACGCATGCTTTTGTAGAAGCCAATGATATTGACTTGGTAATAACCACCACCCGTGGAAAATCTGGTCAGAAACACTGGATGAAGGGTGGGGTGTCTAGTAAGTTGATGTCTAAACTGAGTATCCCTGTGTTGTTGGTTCAAGGCGAGCAGCCATCAGAAATCATTGATCCCTTCAAGAAAATTCTGGTAGCATTGGATGGATCTATTGCCTCAGAATGCGCTTTGCCTTACGCGCGGCGCTTTGCCAAGATTTTTGGGAGCGAACTTACTTTAACATCCGTGCCAGAGATTCCCGAAGCAGAAAACTATCGAGCAGCAGCAGATGTCGTTGAAGTATTGCGCCACGAAGCGGAATACAAGATGCAAAACTTTTTAGATGCCGTAGCCCGCTCTTTGCGTAAGGATGGTATTGAAGTCCACACCATTGTGCAGGGTTCGCAACCAGTGCACACCATTGTGGAACTCGGCGATGAAGGAAATTACGATTTAATTATGGTCACTACGAAAGGTCGCAGCGGATTTGACTTA
>QMOK01000214.1 GCA_003648195.1 Chloroflexota bacterium
TATTCGCGATTTTCTAAAAAATAAACCAAGAGACGAGACGGGGACCGATGCAACTTTACATTACAAACTAATTCCGGCCGCTCCTTATTCCCGGTAGGAACCCTCAGCCCTTTACATACTATCGTGGAAGGGTACTTTTCCTCATCAATATGGCCGAACTTAGGAATGAAAACACGGGCATCATGGCCCAATTTTATCAAAGCGCGGGCTAAATCACCCACCGCCTTGGATAGGCCACCCACATTAGCGTAGGGAGCTACTTCCGGGCTACAGAGAAGAATTTTAAATTTCCCCGTTTCCTTCTTGGCTGTGGGGGTGAAAAGAAAATCTTCTACTTGAGTAATTATGGAAGATGATTTGGGCATAAATGAATAGCCAGCAGTCAGAAACTAGACCATCTCTTTTCCTTTACCACTCGCTACTGCATTATACCACGATTGAGTGGATCCCAGTTGGGCTTTGCTATTGCACAAAGGCGATAGGCTTTATTATTCAAATAGGAAATAAATCAGTTCACCACTTCGCACTGGTTTTCTAGTCAAATTCCCTGTAAAATATCGCCATAGCCGAGGCATAACTTCAAGGCTTAACCGGGAAGCGGATGTTTTTCTTGCAGGGCCTTGCCCTTGGGAGGGAGCGAATTCGTAAAATGTCAAATAAAAATGCCCAATGTCAAACCAAATCCAAATGACAAATTTCAAACAATGTCCAAATGACAATTTTCCAAATTCCAAACACGGGAAAGTTTCGGTTATTTGAATTCTGGATTCTGGATTCTGAATTCTGAATTTGTTTGTCATTTGGTGCTTGGCCATTGTCATTATGACTATGACAACCGGGTTGGGCATTTGCAGCCCATCCTCAATACCGCCATGCAAACAAAACGGCTCCCTCCCCCACAGGTGGATATTCTAGGAATAAAAATAGACGCGGTAACCATGGATAAAGCTTTAAGCCGCGTTGAGGAAATGCTCAACGACGGCAAAAAGCATTACATAGTTACTCCCAACCCAGAGTTCGTGATTACCGCCCAAAAAGACAAGGAATTTATGAAAATATTAAACGGCGCCGATCTGGCTATCCCCGACGGCATCGGCATAGTCTGGGCATCCAAAATCTTAAATAGAAGCGCGCCCTCGCCAAAAAATCGTCCCAATATCTGCACGGAACGTGTTACAGGAACCGATCTTATGATCCAACTCTGCCAGAAAGCGGCTCTCAAAGGTTGGTCTATATACTTCCTGGGAGGCAAAGATAACATTGCTCAAAAAACTGCTGAAAATCTCCAAAAACAACTTCCAGCCCTAAGAGTTGCCGGCTTTAGCAGCAAAGACCCTAACCTGCCAGTTATCAGTTACGAATTACCGACTGCCGACATTCTCTTTGTTGCCTACGGACACCCCAGGCAGGAAAAATGGATCGCCCAGAATCTTGAAAAGTTACCCGTTAAGGTGGCCATGGGTGTCGGCGGAGCTTTTGATTTTATCGCCGGCAGGCAAAAACGGGCTCCCAGAACCTTTCAAAAACTCGGCCTAGAGTGGCTCTGGAGACTAACCACCCAACCCTGGCGCTGGAAAAGACAATTGGCGCTAGTGAAATTTGTATATTTGGTAGTTAGAAAAAAATTAACCAAAAGCTAACCCTTCTACTACCTACTACTCGCTACTCTCTCTAAAACCTCATCATTTCCCTTACTACCTTTCTCCCTTTTGGCGGCAAGTATTCATTACCTGTAACATCTAAAAAAGAATACCCCACCTAAGCGCCCTTAGAAAAAAGGTCCTAATCAAGAAGGCAAAAAAGGAACAATTACAGTCCTGACCTTCCCAAAAATTGCAAACCGAAGTGCTAATTAGGCCGCCATGCGGATAAGTTGATACCAGAAATGAGACACTGAAACGCAAAAGCCAGGAAAAGAGGTTAAAAGAAACGCCAAGGAAGCATTCTTCTAACTCATACTTGATAAAAAAGGCAAGTTATTATAAAGTTAGACTATTATGAATGAAAAAATAGCCGAGCGTCTTTATTTCCATAATCCCTGGTGGCAATCTGGAAAGATTTCTCCCAAATTAGCTCTATCCTTCAAAAGAAAGCTCTTTACCGAACTTTGGGATAAGTTAAGCCTAGACCGCATTTTAGTTCTTAAAGGTCCCCGTCGTACTGGTAAAACAACCATCATCTACCAGATTATCCAACAGCTGCTCTCCCAAGGGGTAAATCCCTTTAACATCCTCTATCTCTCCTTCGATGACATTGACCTGCGAATCCGCTTACCGGAAATTCTCAAAGTTTGGGAAAGAGAAAGCAAACAAATCCTTGAGCAAGAACCTCTGCTTTACATTTTCTTAGACGAGGTGCAGTTTTTAGATTTTTGGGAGATTGATGCCAAGCTCTTTTACGACAAAAAATACCCGATTAAGTTTTTTGCCTCTGGTTCCTCAGCTACTTTAATTCGTAAAACAACTGAATCTCTGGCTGGCAGAACTTTTGAGAAAGTACTTCTCCCCCTTGATTTTGAGGAGTATCTTTATCTAGAAGGAAAAAGTGTGGGATTGACTAAAAAGAATCTTAAACAGCTTAAACGCAGAAACATAAATTTTTTACCCTTTAAAAACAAACTGTTCCTTCTTTGGGAAAAGTACCTGGAAAGGGGTGGGTTTCCTCATTTAGTGGAACTGGAACCCGAAGAACAGCCGCAAGCCTTAAAAGAGGACATCCTTGATAAAGTTGTCTATCGCGACTTGGTCCAGCTTTACGGGATTAAGGAACCTGCTACTCTGGAAAGAATGCTGCGCTATCTAGCCGGAGCCAGCTCGGGAATCCTGAACCTATCTAATCTTTCCTCGAACCTAAAAATGAGCTGGGAATCAACCCAAAATTATCTCACCTATCTCAAGCAGGCCTACCTTGTTTTTACCTTGCCAAAGTATAGCCGCTCTTCCAAAGAAATGGCTCGCAGTTTGGAAAAGGGTTTTGTTATTGATACGGGAATTATGAACCTCTTTTCAAAACCGGAAAAGTCTGCCCTTTGGGAAACCGCCGTTGCTCGGCACCTTTGGCAGGCATGGAGCAAAAATACTTATTTCTGGCGAGACAGAAATGAAGTGGATGTTGTTTTTGAGAAAAAAGGAGAGCTTGTCCCAGTCGAAATCAAATCTGGAGTTAGCATTTCTAAAAATTCTTTGCGGGGACTAGTCAGTTTTTGTAAAAAGTACCAGATACCAGAAGGCTTTGTCTTATACAGTGGAGAAAAAAAGACAGAGACAGTTCAGGGGATCAAGTTAAAATTTATTCCTTGCTGGGAGTATTTACTGTGCCACCCGTTCTAAAATTTTTAGTGTTTCTCTCGCCGCATTTTTCCAACTAAACCGCGCTGCCCACTCTTTTCCCCGCTCAACTTTAGCATGATAGGCTAGTTTATCATATCGGAGAACTCTTAAGATGCCGCGGGCAATCTCCTTTACATCATTGGGATCAACATACTCGGCAACCGATCCGCCCACTTCTGGCAGAGACGACACATTGCTGATAACAACCGGCGTGCCGACTGACATAGACTCTAAAACCGGCAGGCCGAACCCTTCGTGCAAACTTGGCAAACAAAGCAATTTGGCGCCAGCATATAAGACTGGCAAATCCTTGGAGGGAACGAAGTCTAAAAATTTTACCCTGCCCTCCACGCCGAATTTCCTAGGAGCCGCGTATATTTCCTCGTAGTTCCACCCCGGCTTACCGGCAATTACCAACTGCAAGGTTGGCAAGTTTCCCAAGCCCAAATTCCCCAGGGCCTGGCTCTGAGAATTCTTTAGAGCCAGGCCCTTTTCCTTTGGGCTTTTTTTCTCGCCAGCCCCTTTAACTAACGAAAACGCCTCAATAAGCCGCACCAAATTCTTCCTCGGCTGTACAGTCCCCACAAAGAGAATATATTCACCCTTAATCCCATACTTCCTCTTGACTTTTTCTTTCTCGTAATTCGTAATTCGTAATTTGTAATTCGATAAGTCAACGCCCTCATAAACCACACTTACTTTCCCCTCCGGCACATGCAATTTCTCCACCACATCCCTTTTTGTCGCTTCCGACACCGCAACAATGTGAGCCGCTAACCGAGCCCGCAATTCTTCCATAAACCAACCCAAATACAACTTCTCTTTCCAACTGCCATAATGAGGTAAATATTCTAATCCCAAATCATGCACCGTGACCACTGCGGGAACCCGGGGATTTTTAAAAAGCGGCACCACATGCGCCGGAATAAAAAGGATGTCTGGAGGGTTGCGCCATGTTTCCCAAGCTAGCCCGCCCTGGGTCCAAAGGTAAAGCCAGCTGATGGGAATAAATTTTACCCGCTGACGATTCCCTAAAGCCAGACTTTGAAGATCCCTAAAAGCACGGCTCTTCTCCTCACCAGCAGAACCTCTCACATAAACCCAAAAAGTATGAGGCGAATTGAGCTCAAGCAATGCCTTCAGCAGTTGAAAAGAATACGTTTCCGTTCCGGTTTTCTGGGTTACAAAAGCCCGTGAGGCATCGTAGCCAATGGTCATAACAATGAACAAGCTGCAAACAAAAATAGAGGGTGGGTCATAAATGCCCAACCCGGTTGTCATAGTCATAATGACAATGACCAAGCACCAAATTACAAACAAATTCAGAATTCAGAA
>QMOK01000215.1 GCA_003648195.1 Chloroflexota bacterium
GCGATCTCGGCCTTGACAGGGCCGCATGTTAACCGCTACACCACGCCCCCGAACGAGCCATATCTTATCACGCCCACCCCTATCGCGTCAAGCATTTTTTCAAAATGCCAACAACCTCCAAAATCGCTAAGACCTCGGAGATTTTCAATACACCGCAACTCAAAACTCCCCCACGTCAGCGACCCGAAAACGCTCAATAGCCAACATACCCACCACGGCAAAGACCATAAGGATGGTACTCAACGCCAGGGCTTGGCCGTAGTTCATAGCTCCGGGGCGGGAGAGGAAGCGGTAAATGACAACTGGCACAGTGGGATATTCCGGGCGGGAAATGAGAGCCGTAGCCCCAAATTCTCCAATAGAAATGGTGAAAGCAAAAGTGGCCGCCACCAGCAAAGCGCGTCCTACCAACGGCAAATCCACGTGCAGAAAAACCTGGCGCGGGGAAGCTCCCAAAACGGCGGCGGCGTGCCGCAAATTGGGCTGAATGCCGCGCAGGGCCGGGGTTAGGCTGCGGACAACAAAAGGAAAAGCCACCAAAGTATGCGCCAAGGGCACTAACAAGGGAGAGGCACGCAAATCAAGCGGGGGATGGTTGAGCGAGACGATGAATCCCAGCCCCAACGTGACCGCCGATGTTCCCAGCGGCAGCATCAACAGAGGATCTAAAACTCGATTGAGAAATGACTCTTTGCTGCGAGATAAAGCCAGCGCCGCCGGGACGCCCAAAGCGAGCGCTAAGATCACGGTGGCAGCGGCGTATCCCAGCGAGATTCCCAAGGCAGTGGTGGGGGGAACGTAAAAGAGCGATTCTTGGGGATTTTGGTTCAGGGCACGGTAGAAGGCTAAAGTCAGACCCTGAGCGACTTGCCCCTCCCGGGTGCGGCTGGGGGTGAGTTGCGTCACCGAGCGGGCTGCCAACGCTAAAAGCGGAGAGATTAACAAGACGAGCAAAAGAACAATAATCAACCCTGCCCCCAGACGGCTGCGCCAAGTTCTTAAGCGGCGCTGGGTGTGCTCTTGGGCGCGGAGGTTAAGTGGACGCGAGAGACCAGCCGCCAGCCGGGTGTAGATGATGGTGAGGACTAAAGTACATCCCAATTGGAGAACGGAAAGAGTAGCTGCCATGGGGAGATTGAAAAGGCTGATAGTCTGGTAGTAGATTTCCACCTCTAGGGTGGCGAACCCGGCCCCGCCCAAGACCAGAATCACGCCAAAGGAAGTGAAATCGAAAATAAAAACCAACAAGGCCGAGGCGAGGATGGCCGGGGCGAGGAGGGGCACGGTTACCTCGCGGAAGGTCTGCCAACGGTTTCCACCCAAAACGCGAGAGGCTTGCTCTAGACGGGGATCGAGGTGACTCCAAAAATCCCCTACCATACGCAGAACTATGGTGGTGTTATAAAAGACGTGCGCCACCAAAATGGCGGGGAGAGAATTCAAAAAGCGAATGGGAGGCTCGGAAAGGTGAAACCCAGCCATGAGCGCGGTATTTACCCAACCATTTGGTCCGAGCAGAGCATTGAAGCCAGCCGCCACCACTAAAGTTGGCATCACGAAGGGAACACCGGCCAAAGCCCGCAGAAGGGACTTCCCCCGGAATTGGTAGCGGGCGAATAAATACGCTCCGGGAAGGCCAATAGCCAAGGTTAACAGCGTAGAGAGAAAGGCTTGCCAAATGGTGAAACCAAATACGCGCCGCACCGTGGAAGATGTAGCCATATCCCAGAACACGCGCCACACGCTCCCATCCCCGCGCGCGAAACTGAGGTTAAGAATGCTTCCCAGAGGGTAAAAGTAAAATAGTCCCAGAAAGGCGAGGGGGAGCGTCCAGAGAATGAGGGTTTTTAAAGGTTTGTACATGTTTGCAAGACAGAAAAATGGTAAATGGTAAATGGTGAATGGTGAATTGCGATACAATATGGGGCGCAATTTGCCCTGATTCCTAGTTCCCTAGTCACTGATTCCTAGTTCCCTAGTCACTGATTCCTAGTCCCTCAGCACTTCCTCCGTCCAAGCCCGAATCCATTCTTCGCGGTTTTGGGCTATTAGGGCCGGGGATAGGGTAGCCGGTTCGGCGGGGACGGCGAGGTATTTGGCGAAGGTCTCGTTAAGTTCGGCGTTTCGGTTGACAGGGAAGACGTACATATTAAGAGGAATATCCTCTTGGAATGTGGGCGAGAGCATAAAGTCGATCCATTTTTCGGCCAGGTCGCGGTGTGAAGTTCCTTTGAGAATGCCCACGAACTCAATTTGGCGGAAGCAGCTTCCCGCGCCAGTAACGGCAGCTGTGGGAGGTTCGTCCATGGCCTCTTCGGCGAAGATGATCTCAAAGGGCGGGCTGGAGCCGTAGGAAACGACAATCGGGTACTCCCCTCCCCAACGGCTAAACTCAACATAATAAACCGTCTCCCAATCGTTAACAACTTTGGCCTCGTTTTCCATCAGGCTTTGCCAGTAGTCGAGATAGCCATCCTCGCCAAAGTGACCGATAGTGGCAAACAAGAAGGCCAACCCTGGGGAAGAGGTCGCGGGGTTTTCCACCGCCACCAACCCTTTGTACGCTGGTTTGAGCAAATCTTCCAAGTTGCTTGGCGGCTCAAGGTTGTTCTTCTCAAAGTAAGCTTTTTCATAATTAAGGCACACGTCCCCAAAATCTACAGGGAGGGCGAAGTTCTGGTCATCCAGCTTGAACTCATCGGGGATGTCTGCCAAGAGCGGAGAAGCGTAAGATTCGAAAATCCCTTCCTCCAGGGCGCGGCTCAAAAAGGTGTTATCCACTCCGTAGAGCACATCCGCCAGGGGAGAATTTTTAGAGAGGGCGGCTTTGTTGACAGTCGTCCCGGCGTCTCCGGCTTCTAAAAACTGAACATCGACACCGTATTGCTCCTCGAAGGCCGCAATCACTTCTTCTGAGACTGAAAAAGAGTCATGGGTCATAACAGTTAAAACTGGGATAGCTGTTAGCTCTTCCGTGGATAAATCCACCGGGGCGGATGCCGTTCCGCAAGATGCCGTCAAGACGGCGAGGGTAGCGATGAGAAATAGTAATTTAAGTTTCATGGTGATACCTCCGTAGGAAGATGCAAAGGGTACAGAGAAGATAAGCTTCATCCTACGCGTCCTTTGCCAATCTCTGCCCCCTCTTTAACCACACACAAGAGACCTTTTTTTAGACTAATTTTGGCTGAATTGGTCTGGAGAACGTTGCTAAGCCCGCGCGTGAATCCGAATTTCAGGCGCTCGTTCGCCAGGGCGTATTCCAGCCCCCGCGTGGTCACTCCCACGGCGTCCCCGCCCAGGGGGAGAAGAGAAACCGTATCCCCCGGCAATCCGCCAAGGGTGAGCGTCTCGCCCTCGGCCAGCAGGCGCACTTCCTGGTTTCCATCCACCAAACGGATATTGGCTATACGCAGGCGAGGGTGCGTTAGGAGCAAAATGTTGCCCAAGCTCATATCCCAGCGTGCGCCCAATGCGCCATAGACAAGAATTTCGGTTGCGCCCCGCTCCACGGCGCAAAGCAAAGCCAGCTCCAAATCGGTCTCGTCTTTGCGGGCGGGGTGCTGGATGATTTCTGTTTTCCGAGCGGTCAGGGTTTTTAGCTGTTCAGGGGTAACAGAGTCTAAATCGCCGATTAACACATCTGGGAAAAGGCCCAAGGCCAGTAAATGGCGCAGCCCCCCATCCGCCGCGGCCAAGAA
Organism: Chloroflexota bacterium; assembly: GCA_003648195.1. GTDB lineage: Bacteria > Chloroflexota > Anaerolineae > Anaerolineales > UBA11858 > B10-G9. The sequence continues at coordinate 3,702 of QMOK01000215.1, forward strand.
ATCATCTGGCTTCAAGCTCCCAGCGAGCGATTGAGGGTTTGTTAAAACTCCATTGGCAAAGATAATGCTGCGCAAAATAAAAACCTCCTCTTGGGCGGAGGAGGTTGATTGTGGTTTTTCTGCAATCCCTCCGCCGGCATAATCCGGATCAGGTTCGCGGGTCGAGAGCTTCGCGCTCTCCTCTCAGCCTGGGTGTTCAGGCTCCCCGTGCAAATATAAGTTGTGGGGATAGTATAGAAGGGGATGGGATGAATGTCAAGTTAGAAGAGTGTGCTAAAAAAACAAAACCAGCCTTGCTCTCTTCAAAACTGTGCTAAAATGAATGCCCTAACCAACACGAAGCACAAAAAGAGAGCCGCCCGTCACCACCAAGAAGGAGAAAAACAAATGCCAAAAGAAAATACTGACTTTATTAGAGAATTTGTAGCCGAAGACCTCGCCGCAGGCCGATACGAAAGTATCTGCACCCGCTTCCCGCCCGAGCCAAATGGCTACCTGCACATTGGACACGCCAAAGCAATAAACATCGACTACGGCATAGCCAAGGATTTTAACGGAAAGTTCAATTTGCGCTTCGATGACACAAATCCCGTCAAAGAAGAAGTGGAATATGTGGATGCCATCAAGGCCGATATGCATTGGCTGGGAGCAGACTGGGAAGACCGCGAATTTTACGCCTCCGATTATTTTGGGCAACTTTATGAATACGCCATTGAGCTAATCAAAAAAGGTAAAGCTTATGTGGATGATCTCAGCCCTGACGAGATTCGCGAGTATCGCGGGACGCTCACCGAGCCAGGGAAAAACTCCCCTCACCGCGACCGTTCCATAGAAGAAAACCTAGACCTATTCCATCGTATGCGCCAGGGAGAATTCCCAGACGGGGCACGCGTTCTGCGGGCGAAAATTGATA
>QMOK01000216.1 GCA_003648195.1 Chloroflexota bacterium
CCGCTTTTTTTGCTGACTTACCCGTGGAATCGCCACCTGGACGGCAAAGACATCAACCGCGATGTAACGCACGGAGAGAGCAATCCCGGCGCGCAGGTGGTGGGGTTGTTGGAGTCCGGGGCGGCTCCGTGGGGCATTGTCACCAATGGCAAGCTCTGGCGGCTGTATAGCGCAAAGGCTCACTCGCGGGCAACCAATTATTACGAAATTGACCTTGAAGAAACCCTGGCATCCCCCGCCCCGGGCGAGGCTTTTAGATATTTTTTCGGGTGGCTGCTTTTTTTGTTCTACGCCGAAAGCCGCGACCTGCTCCCCATCCGCAAAATGCGCGGTTATCACAAAATTAGCCTGCAACGCCTCAAAGAAGAAATTGCCGCCCAGGCTGGCGTGCTAGAGGATGAAGCTCCCCAACTTTTTAATGTCATCGACCAGGGCAGCGCAAGTTATAATGTTCCCGCCTATAATGGGGGATTATTTATGACCGACCCCGACCCGAACGCGGATGGCATGGAGGCGGAGACGGCCCGTTTTTTGCAGCGTGCCAAGCTGCCCGACCGTTACTTGGCTTTGGGCTTGGATTTGATGGCGCGGGATGTGGACGCCAAGCGAGGAGACCTGGGCAAAAGCCTGGGAGTGCGGCAACTGGGTTCTATTTATGAGGGATTGCTGGAATTTAAGCTGCGGATTGCCCCGGAGCGGATGGCGGTGGTGGAGGGGAAACGCGCCGAGGAAGTGATTCCCTACGGGGAGGCTATCCAGAGGGGGAGGAAAATCCTCACCGGGGGGAGTGGTGGAGCTGTCCAGGAGCGCGTCTCGCCAAAAGCAGATGCAATGCGCCACTAACATTTTGAGCAATTACGTTTTTTTGGTAAGGGAGTACTTTTTGTCTCCTAGTCCCTAGTCACGAGTACCTGTTTCCCTGTTTCCTGTTTTACAGTTTTCCTGGTTTTGCACCATTCACAAAGTACATTTTGACCTCTCCTTTGTGTTTTGCGGCAACCTTTCCTCGGTATTGACAATCGAAATCTTCTTTGATGAGTTCATAGGTGCTTTGAGAGATATTTATTTTGTCTATTTTGCCAGACGCCTCCATGCGGGAAGCCATTACAACTGTATCTCCCCACACATCGTAGGTGTATTTTTTCTGACCGACCACGCCAGCTATAACCGGCCCACTGCTAATTCCGATGCGGATATCCCAAGAGCGTAATCCTTGGCTTTGGCGTTTTTCTTTCTCACTTTGGACGAAGGCTAGAATATCAAATGCGGCCTGGGTTATATCGTTGGCATGAGTGTCGCAGGGAGTTGGCAATCCACCCGCGCACATATAGCTGTCTCCGATGGTTTTGAGTTTTTCTAGGTTGTATTTGTCAATGATGTCATCAAAAGCTGTAAAGTAGATGTTAATCATGTCGACAAGTTCTTGGGGTGCGAGCTGTTCGGCTGTTGAGGTAAAGTTTTTGAAATCGGTGAACAAAATGGAGGCGTTTTTGAAAAGCACGGGATTGACGCTTCCGGTCTCTTTAATCTCGTTGGCTATTTTTTCAGGCAGCATGTTTTTCAAGAGGGCGTCAGATTTTTGCTGCTCTTCGGTTAGAGCTTTTTGAATTGCTTTGCGTTTACTAATATCTTCTTTGACAGCTAGATAATGGGTGATTTCTCCATCTTCATTGTAAACGGGAGATATTGTGGCGGCTTCCCAATATAAGCTCCCGTCTTTTTTGCGGTTAATCATCTCTCCCTGCCAAGTTTCTCCTTTAGTAATAGTTTCCCATAATTCTTGATAAAAACTGGCGGGGTGTTTGCCTGAGCTAAGGAGTCTAGTATTTTGCCCGATAGCTTCTTCAAGTGAATATCCAGTAATGCGTGTAAAGGCAGGATTGGCAAATTCGACATCTCCATTAAGATTAGTGATAACGATGGTGCTGTCGCTTTGCTCTACTGCCCGTGAGAGTTTACGAAGTTCGTCTTCCATCTTTTTGCGCTCAGTAATGTCGCGCCCTATCCCTACTAAGCCGGTTATTTTTCCATCTTTATTTTTAAGAGGTATCTTTGTTGTTAACATCCATCGCGGATTGCCCAAGCTGTCTAGGGTTTGCTCAGGATGGTTTATTACAGATTCTCCGGTACGGAAAATTTCTTGTTCTACAGATTGGAATCGTGCGGCGATTTCTGGAGGTTTGGTATCAAACTCAGTCTTTCCGATAAGCTCAGAGGGGTTTGATAAGCCATCCAGTTCAGCAAGGGCTTTATTCGCCAGAGTAAAGCGTCCTTGCCGGTCTTTCGCTAGAATGAAGTCGGGCAAGTTATCAATTAATGTGCGCAATAAGTTACGCTCCGTTGCTAGTGCATCTTCTGCTTTTTTGCGTAACGTGACATCTTGTTTGATGGCTATGTAGTGAGTGAGCGCGCCATCTTTGTTGTACGCGGGTGTTATGGTCTGTTCTTCTGTGTAAAGGCTGCCATCTTTATTCTGATTAATGATTTCTCCATGCCAGACTGAGCCGGACGAGATTGTATCCCAAAGCTGTTTATAAAATTCTGGAGAGTGTTTGTTTGATTTAAATAAGCTAGGTTTTTCTCCTATAACTTCTGCTAGTGAATATCCAGTTAGTTTGGAAATAGCCGGATTTGCCCAGATAATTTCACCTTTTAGGTTGGTAATGACAATCCCGTTTGCTGTTGCCTCTAAGGCGGCAGATTGCATGCGCATGGCTTCTTCTGAGCGTTTATTTTGGAGTATTGCTCCTAGCTGCGCTGCTGCAGAGGATATTAGGTCAACCATATATTGGTCTTTGACGTCAGACCTATCCATGTAAAATACCATCACGGCTACTAAATTGTCCCCATCTAAAATAGGCACGCCGAGGGCGGCCTGGAGTCCCGCTTTTTGGGCGTATAGCGCACGTAGATAAATTTCTTTAGGAAGGGTAGAAATATTTTTTTGCCATTCAGGTTTTTTGGTAGCCCATACGCGCCCTGGTAAGCCAACGTTAAACTTAAATGTGAAGTCTTGGCTGATTTTATTGAATTCACTTATGTGGCTTGTGGCTTCCGCTATGCAGTAATTAGCATTGCTATTTTCTAATTCAGTGTGATCTTGGTTTGGCAGCCAGGCCTCGCCAAATACCCAGCCAGTAAGGTCTACTATCAATTGCAAAGCTTTATGCAGGGAATCATGGAAATTATGAGCAGTGCTAATTTGTTGGGTGATAGATAGTAGCAAGTGAGTGGCAACTTCTTGTTGTTTGCGTTGAGTAATATCGTGCCAGAACATCAGCCAGCCTGAGAGACGGCCATGCTTATTGCGTAAAGAGGAGATTACTACATTGAAGCTGCGTATTCTGGTAGTGCCGGTATTTAAGGTAATATCTATGCTTTTGTTTTCACTCTCTGCGTCTTGCCACAATTCTTCTAAAACGGGATAAGCGGATAGAACCTTGTTGATGGGTTCTCCCATTAAGGCTGATAGCGACTGGTCTAGGATATTTTGTGCCACAATGTTGATGTCAACCACTCTTTTTTGGGCATCTAAAACTATTAACCCCTCGTTCATTTTTTCGATGATGGCATCACGGGCTATGGGCGCAATATCCATCATGCGGTAGCGAAATAACCCCCAGGCAATTAGCAACCCGCTGAGGGAGAATGTGATAGGGGTTAGATTCATTCCTTGGGGAGATAACCCTATTGTATAAACCAGATTACCTAACCAAGTAAATCCTGAAAAAAACAATAAGATAGTAATTTGCCGCCGATAAAGGGTCGCGGCACGAATTAGAGCAGTGATGAGTAAAATGGAGGTGAAAAGGAGAATTAGATAAGAATAGGCTATGTTGACCCACCACCACAAACCAGGTTTAAAACTGAGTGTGTTGAAAGCGGGGTTATTATCCAAGCCGGGATTTACCCAGATTAGTTCGTGCAGTTCGTTGCTCCAAACAAGAGCTAATGTAATTCCAGGGATGATAAAGTGCAAGGCGATGTTGCGGGCTGTGAGCCAATCTCTTTTGCCAGTGTAGGTTAATACCAAGAACAGCCACATCACAGCGAGATTGACCGCTCCAAAGTATTGCAATTTAGACCATAAAAGAGTTTGCTCCAAACTGACGCTGAGCATTTCTAGCCCATAGAAAAATGCCCAAAAGAAAGCGGAGAACATCATTGCCGTGAACCAATTAGCTCCTGGCGTATGGCGTCTCTGCCATCCCCAAAACATTAATAGCCCAGAGATGATAATAGAGACGAGAATTGGAATGATGTAGGGTGTGTATTGCCAGGTCACTAGAAATTTCCCCCAGAGAGGGTTAGTTGATAGATAAGTAATTGCAAAGAAGATTGTAAGAACAAGCAAATTATACCACTTGCTGTTTTGGTAAATGCTTTATTTGCCAGCTTGGGTGTGCTAAAAAGTTGTTGGTTAAGCGGCTAAAGGCAAACTACGTCTAGAAACGAGAGTGTAAAATATTTTGTGTAAATAAGCGCCTCGTGATGAAGAAGAACCTGGTGCAAAGCAAGTCGCTGATGGAGATGTTGGAGCAAGCCCTCAAACGCTATCACAACAAAGCCATCACCTCCGCCCAGGTGATCGATGAACTCATCCATATGGCCAA
>QMOK01000217.1 GCA_003648195.1 Chloroflexota bacterium
CTCTTCCTTATCCGCCCTTCTCAAAACAAGGCATCTATGCTAAACTCTGCCCTGGTCAAAAAAATTAATACTAACACTTAGTTTACTTTCCGTTCTTGACGCACTGACCAAGCTAACCAAGAATAATCCCGTGGAAGGAGGTTTTCATGCGAGAATACGAACTCGCCTTCATCATCACAACTGAGATTGATGAGGCAACAACCAGTGAAATGGTTGACAAAATTAGGGGATGGATTACTGAATTGGGGGGATCTATAGAAAAAGAGAATGTGCTAGGCAGAAAAAAGCTCAGCTATATGATCCGCAAACAAAAAGAGGGACAATACTTTATATTTGATGTAAAGTTGCCCACTACCGGAATTGCTGTCTTAGAACGCAGACTACAGCTTCAAGAATCTATTTTAAGGTATCTCACCCTCAAACGAGAATAACCGCAATTCAAAATCACTCCTAGCATAGAGGTAATACACACTGCGCAAGGGGTGATACGATGTTAAAATAGGAAATTTAAATGTCCCGAGGTCTTAATAAAGTCTTAATCATCGGTAATCTGGGGCATGACCCAGAAATGCGCTACACAACATCAGGGCAACCCATGACAAAGTTCAGGGTGGCCGCTAATAGGAGTTGGACATCTCCTGACGGCGAACGCCATCAGGAAACAGAATGGTTCAACATAGTAGCTTGGGGCAAACTGGCTGAAATTTGTAACCAATACCTCAATAAGGGAGACCAGGTTTATTTAGAAGGCCGCCTGCATACCCGCCAATGGAATGACGCTAACGGAAATCAGCGTTCAACAACAGAAATTGTTGCCCAAGAAATGATTATGCTGGGAAACCGTCCAACATCTAGTGAAGGTCTCCTGCCAGAAAACGACTTGGAAGATGAATTCCCGTTTTAGCACCTTATTTGAAAGATCAAGACCTTAATTAAAACGCTAAACGCTTCGGCAATTAGCACTGAATTTAGAAATCTACCTGAATTGAGTAGGAGTACAAAAAATGGCAACATTTCGTCAACCACGACCGCGACTGTGCAGATTTTGCGCAGATCCTAAATTGGAAATTAACTATAAAGACGTAGATACTCTACGCCGCTTCATTACCAGTCATGGCAAAATTCGTTCCCGTCGACAGACAGGGACTTGCGCCAAGCACCAACGAGAATTGGCAAAAGCTATCAAACACGCCCGTCACATGGCAATGCTTCCATTCTCTGGCGAGGAATTACGCTAAAAGATTATTTTCGCCCTACGCAGGGCGCATACATCAAAAAGTGTGTACCCTGTTTTTTTTGATGGAGGTAAATTATGCCAGATCCAAAAAACAAGAAGTTTATTGCCCTAAAAGAAAAAGAAAACCGCCAAAAACGTTTCATCCTGATTGGAACCGTCTCTATCTTAGTAATTGTCATTGCCCTTGTTGCTTTTGGCTTATTACAAGAGAATGTATTTGCTCCTAAAAAAACCATTATAGAACTAGGTTCCCAGTCCATGAACGCTACGGAATTTAAGCAGCGCGTTAGCTACCAACGGCTAAATATGGTCAGCCAAGCTATCCAAATGTACCAATACGGCATGCAAGACTATGTCACACAATTTGCTATCCAACTTCAACAACCGGAGCTAGTAGGACAAATTGTCCTCGACGACATCAAAGCAGAAATGGTCATCATGGCAGAGGCTGAAAAGTTGGGCATTGAATTAAGTGACGATGAGATTGAACTAGAAACACAAAAACTCTTTGGGTACTTTGCTGATGGAACACCTACCCCAGTTCCCACCCAAGAAATACTCCCCACTTCTACTCTCACGGAACAACAATTAACCTTGGTTCCTGATACCGCCACCCCAACGGCAACGGCAACACCAGAAGAAGGCGAAGAAGTGGAAGTGGAAGAGGAAGAACTCCCCACCCCCACCCCCCCCGCCACGCAAGAAGCAGCAGAAGAAGAAGTTGAAGATAATTCAACCCCCGATCCAACTGCAACACCTATTCTTAAGCCAACCGAATTCACCTACGAACTTTATCAAGCGAGATACCAAGAAACCCTTGACGGCTTAGCAACCGAAGCCCAAATGGACGAAGAAACCCTCAAAGGCATAATACTGGCATACATCTACCGTGAAAAAGTAATGGAAGCCGTTATTACAGACGTGGAAGAAAGCCAAGACTTCGTTTGGGCCAGACACATTCTCTTGGAAGATGAAGAAACCGCCAAAGAAGTTCTTGCCATGCTAAATGATGGCGGCGACTTCACTGAGTTAGCCAAAGAATACAGCACCGGACCCAGTGCCGAAGATGGAGGTGATTTAGGCTGGTTCGCAGAAGACACAATGGTAGAACCATTTTCAGTCGCCGCATTCTCCCTAGAAATTGGAGAAATCAGCGAGCCTGTAGAAACCTCTTTTGGCTGGCACATTATCCAAGTTTTGGGCAAAGAAGAACGTCCCCTTGACCAAAGAACTCTCGAACAAAAACGCCAAGCAGCTTTCGATGATTGGCTGGCAGAAAAAATGGCTGAGTACGAATCCGAGTTTGTAATTTCAGAAACCTGGACTGAAGACCTCCCCACAGAACCTTCACTACCCCCTGAATTACTTCAACTCCTCAACCAACCCCAACAAGCACCTTCAGTTGGAGATGATCAGTAAAATTCACCATTCTTGGAAAAACGAAGCCCCCGTGCGCTTAACTGCTCGCGGGGGCTTTTTTGTGGATGGAAGGCCAAGTACAGTCCATTTAGCGCTGTGCATCACCCAAGCGGCGACAATAGACCTTGTTGAATATGAAGCAATTCCTCAATGCCCAGAGCGGCAAAATCTAACATAGTATCTAATGCTTCCCTGCTGAACGTGGCTCCCTCGGCAGTGCCTTGCACCTCTATAAACTCCCCCTTCGCGTTCATGACCACATTCACATCAACATCCACTGCAGAGTCTTCTTCGTAGCACAAATCTAGCAGGGCTTGGCCGTTGAGCATTCCTACACTAATGGCCGCCACGGGTGAAGCAAACACGTCCGAAGAAACAGCTCCACGCTCAACCAAGTTTTGAAGCGCCAAGGTCAGGGCCACGTATCCGCCGGTGATAGCCGCTGTCCGCGTTCCACCATCAGCCTGAATAACGTCACAATCTATAATACATGTGCGAGGCCCAAGCTCCTCAAGATTAACGGAGGCTCGCAAACTTCGCCCGATAAGGCGGCGAATCTCCTGGGAGCGCCCTCCCAGGCCGTGAGTTTCACGACGCGAACGGGTGTGGGTGGCACGCGGGAGCATGGCATATTCCGCCGTCACCCAGCCGCTTGAAAGATTGCTTTTTTTCTTCCACGCCGGCACTTCCTCTTCTATAGTGACATTGCAAAGGACTTTGGTTTTTCCAGCAGTGATAAGCACAGAGCCTTCGGGGTAAATTATGTAATTTGGGATTAGGGTTACGGGGCGAATTTGGTCGTTTCGGCGTCCATCGTTTCGGGGCATGGTATCTCCTTTAAGTTCAAGACCTCGGAGATTTTGAAAACCTCCGAGGTTTTGTGTCTCTATTATTCGGCAGTAACAACGGTCACGCCAACTAGCCCCGCGCCAGAATGGACTGAAAGCCCGGCGGTCAGTTCGGCAATAAGAATTTTGGGCGGGCAAGGAAGTTTTTCGCGTAAAAGGGTTTCAAATTCTCGCGCTTGTTCTGAGGCGGCAACGTGGATAATGGCCATTTGCTCTGGTGTCTTCCCAGAAAGTGTGTTCTCGGTCAATTCCACAACTCGCGCCCAGGCCTTGTGACGGGTGCGAACTTTTTCTAGGAGTTCTAGTTTGCCTTCTTGAATAGAGAGGATAGGCTTGATGTTCAATATATTAGCCATTCCAGCCGTCAAATGCCCCACCCTCCCGCTCATGGCTAGGTATTTCAGAGTGGACAATGCGCCAAAGAGATGCACACGCTCACCAACATTCAGGGCGCGGTTAATGATTTCTTCACGGCTATACGCATTTTGGGCTAATTTAGCGGCCTCCAAAACCATAAATCCCTGAGCCATGCTCAATTGGCGAGTATCCACCACGGTGATGGGTTTCCCTGGAATAAACTCCTTGGCGGCGAGAGCTGCGCTATAGGTAGCGCTAATCTTTTCGCTAACGGTAAAACAGATGATTTCGTCAGCGCCATTGTCAAAGGCCGCCTGATAAACCTCGGCAAATTGCCCCGGCGAAGGCGCAGATGTCGTGGGAAGTTTTCCGTCAGCATCAATGCGGGCGAAAAGCTGCTTGTCGTTTATGTCTGCCCAAGTACGGTAAAGTTTTTCTCCAAAATGAACATTGATAGCTGCCTGGCGGATTCCGTGTTCTTCGGCAAGTTCGGGGGATAGGCTGGCGCCTGTATCTGTAATGATAGCAATAGATGACATAATTACTCCTTGAGAAATAAAAAGTGATGAGTGATGGTAAATTGAGTCTAGTTTCAATAGTAATTATTCACTCCCCTTCCGCAAATGTTCAATGACGTGTCATTCTGAGAGCGTTTTTCTCGAAGAATCTCCTATGTTTACGAGAGGGAGACTCTTCGTTCACTAATCTTAGCTCCGCTA
>QMOK01000218.1 GCA_003648195.1 Chloroflexota bacterium
GAGAAGTAAGACCTTTTTCACGGGTTATCCCAAAACGTTCAAGAATTTCTTGCCCGTTTAGCGTGTACCAGATTTCATTTTTTTGTTGAGTTTCTTTTTCCATGTTTTTTCCCTTAACTAAATATAATTAGTGGTGAATAAAAAGGGTATGATATTTTATTCCTCACTTGGGGTCGCCGTTGCTTCGGAGAGTTCAGAGTATAAATACCAATCACTAATCGTGGTGAGACGATCGGCCGGTTCAAATAGGGGGCCAATACGCACGCCTTTAACATCTGAAGAAACACCGTAAGTGTACATAGGGTAAAAAAGTGGCAAGGCGGGCATTTGGTCTACAAAGCGCACCTGAAAATTGCGGTATAGACGCGTTCGCTCGGTGGGGTCAGCCGTGATGCGGGCTTGTTCTAAATATTCGCTGGCCTGACGGTCGTTCCACATAGCGTAGTTCTGCCCGCCCGCGGTTTGTGTTTGATGCCAGAAAGGGTAGGGGTCAGGGTCGGGGGTGCGCGTCAGGTTAATATCTACTAAAGCTGCTTGGTAGAGACGGGTATCAAGACGTTCGGAAATTAATTCAGCGTAAGGGACAGCCTCGAGGATGACGTTCATACCCAATTCAGCCCAATCTTCTTGGATGGCTTGCGCCAAAGCCGCGTGTTGCTCGTCATCTGGGTAAATCAAGGTAAATTCTAAGCGGGTTGCTTCTTCGCTTTCTTCGTCTTTCTTAACACGGACATTGCCACCCTCAGCTGGGAACGTATATCCGAGTTCTTTTATAGCGTCTATTGCTAGTTGTGGCTCGTATTTGTAATGTTGCAAATTATCGTAGTAAGCCCATGTTTTAGGGAAGATGGGGCCATCGGCGATCACTGCTTGGCCATTAAGGACATTGTCTATCATCCATTGCCTGTTTAGGCTTGAAAGTAAAGCGCGTCTAAATTCTATCTCTTTGAAAAAAGGAACTTCTGGGTTCTCTAAATTCAGGTAAACCAAAGAGAGCTTTGGCAATCGTCCAGTATATAGATTTAATGTGGGGTCGTGAAAGGCTTGGGGAAGGATTTCTGAGGTTATTTCTCCAATCCCTTGTATTTCTCCTGCTTGATAGGCATTCCAAACTTGGAGACTGTTTTCGTAATACTTGAAGACAAATTCTTCAAGATAAGCTTTTTTACCAAAGTAGCCAGGGAATATTTTGAGAGATACGCCTGTGATCTTGCCGTTTTCTGTCAGCAAGCCATTGAATTGGTAAGGGCCAGAACCAACAGGACGGATGTTAAATTCAGCGTCCACAATTTCGCCGGGAGCAAGGTCTCCCAATATGTGGAATGGCAAAATCCCAAAGTTCAGGTAATCTAAGAATGGGGTAAATGGTTCAGGCAGGCGAAACTGCAAGTTATACTCGTCAAAAACCTGAACTTCAATATCTTCCCAAAAAATTTTCAGATCGGGCAAAGTTGGAAACTCATCGCTGCGCAATAGTTCAACGGTGAAGGCTATATCCTGGCTAGTAACTGGGCTGCCATCATGCCAAGTGGCATCTTTGCGCAGAGAAAAGTTATAGGTCTGCCCATCGCGGGAGATGCCCCAAGATTCTGCTAACTCCGGCTGCGGCTGCCCCTTGGAATCAAAGCGGATCAGGCTGCTGAACAACAATCTGGTCACGTCCCTATCAACCGGATTATAAATAGCTAAAAGAGGGTTTAGACGGCTGAGTGAGCCGACTACGCCTTCTTTGTAAACACCACCTGAAGATGGTGCAGGAGTATTATCTAAACTCTGATTAACATCTTCTCCTCGTTGTGTCCACAACAAGGCCCCAATTACGGCTAGAGCCAAAACAATGAGTAGAATTTGCCAACGTAACTTTTTAACGAGTTTCATGGAGCTTTTCCCATATTACAGAAAGTTTTGTTTGGTAAAACGAGACACAAAGAGCAAAGTCGCTGCCAGACAAAACGTAAACAAAAACATTGCCCCCTTTACCTTATATACATAACCGGAAAATATGGAGTGCCCACATTTTCCGGCTTCTGAAACATATAATACTGTTCTCAAAGATTTCTCCGAGACAGAAAATTATTTAGAAATCATTACGGTTAGAATTGCTAGCACAAAGAACGTAATGCTTAGTCCGATGGTAGCTTTAAAGAGTGTCTTTTCAATGCCGCGTCTGGCAGAAAACACTCCACCGGAGTCAGCACCTGTTAAGCCGCCTAACCCAGCGCCTTTACTTTGTATAATAACACTCGCTATCAATGCAATAGAGACTAAAATCAATCCAATGTTTAAATAAGTTGCCACAAGGTCCCTCCGGGAAAATCTATTAAGACTTTCTAAATCTCAAAATTTTAAAAGCCTGTCAAATTACTTTTCAAAAACTAACATTCTATTATAATCTAATCGCTTGAGCTTATTTCTAAATTACAAGCAGCCAGATTATACCGTCTCCATAGGCGAGAAGTCAAGCAATGGAACTCAAGCATATCCCATGAAGCGAGCTAATAACACTATGCCAGAACTTACCGTAAGTTTACACGTCCACACTACTTATTCTGATGGAACCGGCACGTATGCCGAAATTGCGCAAGCGGCCTTAGAAACAGGTGTAGATATTGTTTTGCTCACTGACCATAACGTTTTGGTACAAAGAGCGGAAAAATACTACGAAGAGAATCAAAATCGCGTGCTCTTTTTGATGGGAGAGGAGGTTCACGACCGAACCCGTGCTATTCAAAAGAATCATCTTCTGGTTTTTGGCGCAGAGAAAGAAATGGTTGGTAAAGCCGAGAACCCACAAGCTTTAGTAGATGCCATCGCTCAAGCGGGGGGAATGTCATTCATTGCGCATCTCTATGATCCAGCCGCTCCAGCTGTGGGTGAGGATGATATTTCATGGATAGACTGGTCTGTGAACGGATTCACGGGAATTGAACTCTGGAACGGATTCTCCGAATTCAAATCCCGGCTAAAGAGCAAAGCTTTGGCCTTGTTCTACATTTGTTTCCCCGAAAGAATTGCACAAGGTCCAGCCCAAGAGGCCCTGCAAAGATGGGACCAACTTCTGTCTGAGGGGCAGCGGGTAGTGGCCCTTGGTGGTGCAGACGCTCACGCCCTGTCGGTCAGGATAGGCCCTTTCCGGCGTACCTTGTTCCCATACCAATTCCACTTCCAGGGCGTGAACACCCACCTTATTACCCCCAAACCATTGAGCGGGCAACTAGCCGCCGACAAAAAGATGGTCTACGAGGCAATTAGAGAAGGACACGCCTTTGTGGGCTATGATCTCCCCGCCCCCACGCATGGATTTCGGTTCAGTGCCAAAAGCAAATATCAATCTGCACTCATGGGAGATGAAATATTTCCTGAGCATGGCGTTACTCTCCAAATTAGTTTGCCCAACCGCTGCGAATGCCGCCTGCTCAAAGATGGTAAAGAAGTGAAAACTTGGATAAATAGGGCAGTATGCGCATACAATACCACCGAACCAGGCGTTTATCGCGTAGAAGCGTATATCCAATATAAAGGAAGACGCCGGGGATGGATATTCAGTAATCCCATTTATGTGAGGGGCTAGGAATCAGGTATCAGTGACTAGGCAATTAGGATTGAGACACCTTTGTATCCTTTGCACCTTTTGCAACCTCTGCCCTCTCTAAAAACTATGACTTTCAAACTCCAAGCCCCCTTCCAGCCAACCGGTGACCAACCCCAAGCCATTCGATCTCTAGTACAGGGCGTGCGGGATGGCAAACGCCATCAAGTACTCCTGGGCGCGACCGGAACCGGCAAAACCTACACCGTGGCCAAAGTCATCGAAGAACTACAAATGCCTGCCCTGGTCATCGTCCATAACAAAACTCTAGCCGCCCAGCTCTACGCCGAGTTTAGGGATTTTTTCCCCAACAATGCCGTGGAGTATTTCGTTAGTTACTACGACTACTACCAACCCGAAGCTTATGTCCCGCGCCGCGACCTCTACATTGAGAAAGAAGTTGACATCAACGAAGAACTAGACCGCCTGCGGCTGGCGGCTACCACCGCCCTCATGTCCCGCAAAGATGTGATTATTGTAGCTTCTATCTCTTGCATTTATGGTTTAGGCAACCCCGAAGAGTACGGCAAAATAGCCATTAACCTCAAGGTGGGCGAAATCGCCCGGCGCAACGCCCTTTTGAGGCAACTCATTGAAGGCCAGTATCAACGCAACGATATTGAACTCCGTCCGGGAATGTTCCGGGTTCGGGGCGACACGCTAGAGGTGGCTCCCGCCTACGAGGATGAGTTTATCTACCGTATCTCATTCTTTGGAGACGAAGTGGAACGCATCACCCGCTTTCACCGTGTTACCGGCGAAATCTTAGAAGAAACTTCCCAAGTGACCATTTTTCCCGCCAAGCACTTCATCACCGAAGAGGATAAACTAAAACAAGCCATCAAAGACATTGAAGCCGAAGTAGAAAAGCGTGTTCAATATTTTGAATCCCAAGGAAAACTACTAGAAGCGCAACGCATAGACCAGCGCACCAAATACGACCTGGAAATGCTTCGAGAGGCTGGTTATTGTTCGGGAATAGAGAA
>QMOK01000219.1 GCA_003648195.1 Chloroflexota bacterium
GGCGGTCATGACCACTTTTATGGCGCCTTTGCTGAGGTCGGCGTGGTGCCATTCGGGATGCAGGGCGACAATTTCACGGTACATGGCCGAGGCAATCCGCCGCGACATGGTAACTATCATGGCCTTGCCATCGAAGACAGTCTGGCGGTGCGCAAAATGCGTCACAATATCTTTGGCTACGTTTTTCAGTCGCCGCTCACTCCCCACTAAGGCTTCAAGCTGCGTCCATTTAGCCTTGGTTTTTTGGGTTTCGGTCAAATCCTGTTCGCCAAGTTCTTTGTCCAATTCGCGGACCAGTTTTTTCCCTTGGTCGGGCAGTTCAATTTTGGCTAGGCGGCTCTCGTAAAAAATGCGCACGGTGGCCCCATCTTCAACAGCTTGGGCAATATCATAAACATCTACATAATTGCCAAACACCGCCGGGGTGTTGATATCGGTGGATTCAATCGGGGTGCCGGTAAAGCCCAAATAGGTGGCCTGAGGAAGGGCATCGCGCAGGTATTTGGCGAAACCGTAGACCACTTTTTTACCAGTCACATTGCCATGTTCGTCTTTTTCGTCCACTGTTTTAGCTTTAAAGCCGTATTGGGTGCGGTGAGCTTCATCGGCAATCACTACAATATTTTTGCGTTCCGAGAGCGTTTCGTAGATGTTGCCTTCGTCTGGTTGAAATTTTTGGATGGTGGTAAAAACCACGCCCCCGGAGGCCACTTTGAGCAGGGATTTGAGATGGGCGCGGCTCTCGGCCTGGACGGGTTCCTGGCGCAGGAGCTGCTTGCAGGCGGCGAAGGTATCGAAGAGTTGATCGTCGAGATCGTTGCGGTCGGTGATGATCACGATGGTAGGATTATCAAGGGTGAGGACGATTTTGCCGGTGTAGAAGACCATCGAGAGCGATTTGCCACTCCCCTGGGTGTGCCAGACCACCCCGGCTTTGCGATCCCCCGGAGGTTGGCCATCCACCGAGGGGTGGTCGTACAGGCTGGGAGCTTCCCTCACCATCAAGGCGGTCTCCCCCAAATCCGCCGCACGTATGGTTGATTCAACGGCTTTGTTGACAGCGTAATACTGGTGATACCCGGCCATCTTTTTGATAGTTTCGATGGTGGTGATCCCGGTGCGCAAATCCGTTTTTTTAGTTTTCTCGAAAACCGTGAAATGACGAATCATATCCAGCAGGGTGACCGGATTGAGCAAGCCCTTAATTAGGGTTTCCATTTGGGGAATCAGGTGGGAGGCTTCGGTAACACCGTCACTGGTTTTCCAGGCCATGAAGCGGTTGAAGCCCGCCGAGAGCGCCCCGGCCTGTGCTTCTAGGCCATCGGAGATCACCAGCAGACCGTTGTAAGTAAACAGGGTGGGGATGGCGGTTTTGTAGGTTTGGATTTGTTTGAACGCGGTTTTGATAGTGGCATTTTCATCCGCGGCGTTTTTGAGTTCAATAACCACCAGGGGCAATCCGTTGACGAAGAGCACCACATCGGGGCGTTTGTTGACCCCGTTTTCGATGACGGTGAATTGGTTGACCACCAGCCATTCGTTATTTTGTGGGTTTTCAAAATCTATCAGCCAGACCAGATCGCCGCGCGGGCTGCCGTCTTTTTGGTAGGTGATGGGGATGCCTTCGGTGAGCAGGCGGTGGAAGGCTTCGTTGTTGGCGATGAGGTCGGGGGCGTTGAGGCGCTGGATTTGCCGGATTGCCTGAGCGACAGCGTCCGCCCGAACTGCGGCGGGGATGTTGGGATTCAGCCGGGACGCGGCGGCTTCCAGGCGGGCCAAGAGCAGCACATCTTCAAAGGTTGCCCGTTCGGGGCTGATTGAGCCTGTCGAAACCGCGCTATCAGGGGCAATATCGGGGCCGTAGAGATATTGGTAGCCGAGCGTTTCCAGTTGTGCGATGGTCATCATTTCGATGGAGTCTTCGGTGAGTTTGGGCATAGTTCCTTCCTAAATTGGTTCATTCTTTAAGAACGAACCAATCTGGTTGACCAATCTAAAAATAGTCTTCAAAATCTTTTTCGATAAAGTCTGCTATTTCACTTTTATCCATGGATTGCTGGTGAAATTCCTCAAAGAAATCTCGACTGCCAAACCATTCGAGCACGGTTTCTCTCCCCAAACGGGTGGCTTTTTCAGAGAGCAAAGCATCATAAGATGACCAGCGCCAATCGCGAAAATCTTTTACAAAACCATGCTTTTGTGGGTTTGTATGAATATAGGCTATCAGGCGATAAAAATACGCATCGTTGGTAACTGGTTTACGCCGAAATGGCGTTTCAAAAAGCACGCCGGTACGGTTTGTGGCTTTGTTGAAAGCGCGGGCATAAGCAATAAACATATTGTTGAACGCACGGCTGGGTTCCTTTACCTTTAAGATTGGTTCATTCTTGGAGAATGAACCAATCTGACCCGGAACTGAACCAATCTGCTGTTCCAAATAGCTTTTCTGCTCTTCTTCCGTGCGCGTGCGAATCAAAAAATGGAAATGATTCGGCAACAGGCAATAGGCAAAAGTTTCTGCAGCGGGCAAAATATGCTTGGCGTACAACCGTAAAAAATAGGGATAATTGCGCTTTTGCGCAAATAGATTTTCACGATTATTACCACGATTGTAAATATGGTAGTACTGTCCGAATTGCAGAGGTTCGTGAGGCATGGCTTTTCTCCGTCTAGATTGAACCAATCTGGGTGGCAGTGTGTCGGAAATCCCGATATACCACTTTTTTGTCTAGTTTCCCTTGTTGCTCATCAATTACTCTCTTTTTTCTTAATGTCGCACCCGCACCTTGCCACTCATCAACTTGGGGAGCAGGGTGTCGCGCAGTTTTTCGAGGGTGTGGATTTGATCTTTATTTAGCTTCATACGCAAAAAATAAGGTCTTACTTTTTGCTCAAAGTATAAAATTTCATCTTCAGGAGGAAGATGTATAACAAAATTTTGGAAAGTTCTCGTCGTTATCGTATCAAATACACTCCCGTATGCTGCTGAAAGCAGTGCATTTACAGAATGATCTATTAAAAGGTAAGTGAAGAAATGGCTACCTTCAAAACGTGGAGTTACTCCATAACTGGTTTGGCTAAATGCCATTGGTCTTGCTAAAAGACAGTATTTACCGACTGTTCCGCGTGCAGATATAACAGTTGAAAATTGGGGAAGAAGTTTTGTGGAACTATTGTTTAACCCAACTTCTGTAATTCTTTTTGCGGATGAAAGAACAAAACCTTTATGATTACCTGAAACATCTGCCCCAGATAACCACGGAATGCTTCCATCCCAATATCTTTCTTCGCTAGTTTTCGGTGTTCCACCACCAATTAAATTGATTGCATCATACAAACTACTCTCATCCCAATCATCCCCTGCTTCTTCCACAAACCACTGCCGAAAAATGGATTGCGCCATCGCTTCGAGAGTCTCGTTCTGGCGGTGGAGCAGGTCGATTTTGTCGTCCAGGCTGCTGAGTACGGCGGCAATGGCTTTTTGTTCGACGATTTCTTCAGGAATAAGCCATTCGGTTTCCTTCATAAAATCCCAATCAGCTCGAGGCATTTTGGTTCCAGACGATCCCGAATATGCTAAATCTACAAATTCCTTTGTTGCAAATAGATAGAATAAGAAATCAATATCGTACCCTTTCCTGTTTTTTACAACCCAAATATCTGTTGAACAAATTCCATCAAACTTTGGACGCACGACTTTTCTAAAGTACGGGCGAAGTTTCCCGAAAAGAAACTCATCATTCTTGAACCTATATTTATTACTTGTTACTTTTTCCGAATGTCCTAACCCCACTAAGCTTAGTGATCCTTCACCAATATGCTCTAAGCCAATATAAGGAGCTGGACCGTCGCCTATTTTCCAGCTATCTTTTGAAATCTCTGCGATTCGCCCTAGTTTTTTTTCTTTCCACTCACTCATTGGGTATCTCCACCTTTGCCGCGCCCGCACCAGAGTGGTTCAATCTGGCAGATTGAACCACTCTCATTAACATCACTCATTGAAAGAGCCTCATATATTCATCAAAAATAAAAACTCGATTACGTTGATAGCCGGTAGTTTCCTTTAATATATTTTTTTCAACAAAACCAGCAACCAAATCATTCGCCGCTTTTCGAGATAAGCCAGTCAAAGCCTCTACTTCTTTGCTGGTCAGAACAGGCTGGCTAAATAGTTGATGGAATAAAACCATCCCCTGCTTGGCACGTCTGCCCATTAACAAAATACGCTCTTCTTCAATAGATTTTTTCAGATTGACAATTTTGTCTAAAGTATCCACGCCCTTTTCAGCGGTTTGGGCTATGCCAACCAGAAAAAACTTAATCCACTGACCGAGGTCATTTTTAGTCCGCACAAAGGTCAGGTTGTCATAGTACAGCGTTTTGTTTTTTTCAAAAAAATCAGAAAGGTATAGAAGAGGGGCATCTAAAATACCCTGAGAAACCAGATAAAGCGTAATCAGCAAACGTCCTATTCTGCCGTTACCATCCAAAAAGGGATGGATCGTTTCAAATTGATAATGGGCGAGAGCAATTTTTATCA
>QMOK01000220.1 GCA_003648195.1 Chloroflexota bacterium
AATACTCTTAAGCACGGATGGTTTAGCAAACCGCTTAAAGGAGTATGCGCCGGTGGAAGAGTGGGCAGGCGGAATACGGTACAATCCCAGAATGTCGGGCGAGTCGTTTGTTTGCATTACTAAAAAGTTGGGGTCAAGTTTGCCCATATTGTGCAGCCACGCTGCCACCTCTGCCAGGAGCAGTTCGTCGCGGTGGCCTGCTAAAACTTTCAAATCCAGAGTCATGCTGCACCTCCGTTGGTGGTATTGCTTAGCGGGTTCCGACACAAGTCAACCAACTGGTTCAAATTCTCGAATGAAAGAGAGGGATAATCGGTTAGGGTTGCGCGGCGTGTTAAACTGGCTTGCCAATCTTCGCCATAGTTCAGATACCAGTTCCGAAATCGCTTGAATTCGGACAGACTGCCGCCGCCATGCTGTTCGCCGCTTTGTTTGTATTGGCTGTTGCTCAGCAGATCGCCCTTCTCTTTACCGGTAAAGACAGGTTTCACCTGACCGGTTTCATCAAGGTATTTCTGAAAAACTTCCTCCGGTTCTTCAAACTTTGGTGTCCTTTCTTGAGAAAATTCAACCCCCGGAATTTTCAATTCCAGGGAGCTATTTTCAACTGTGTCCTGCGCCACGCCAAAGCCGCTGCTGGTTTTGGCGCCAAAGCCGTAGATGGTGAGCAGCGCTTGGATACCTTCCGCCGCGAGTTTCAGGTCTGAGAATGCCTGCTGTTTGGTCTCGGTTTCGTCTTTGCCGATACTGTCCAGCGGGGCGTAGAGCAGGGTGAAGGTGCCGGTTGCGCCGGCGGGAACACATTCCAAATAAATTGGATGTGTTCCCGCTTTGGTTTTACGCGAGTGCGGGTTGATGACTTCCACGTCAATCTGGTCGAAGAAAGTGGGGTAGAAATGCAGGCGCCCTTTGTGGTGGGGGAGCGGGTCTTTTTCTTCCACTTCGTAGTATTGGCGCAGCATGCGCTCATATGCAAGGCGGGCTTCGGGCTTGAGGGAATCTACATATTTGGCAAAACCTTTTGCTCTGGCAGGTTCTTCGCCCTGTTCATCGCCGAAGAGCAGGGTTTGGAAGAAGTGTTCTTGAGCAAATCTCTCTGGCGTCAGTTCATCTTTTCTTTGCGCCAAACGGGTGTGCATCAGCGTCCAGCGCAGCAGCCCCTTCCAGCTCGCTGCCGACATTATCGGCACTTTGAAGACCTTGTCCTTGCGCACGGGGTTGACACTTTCGGCGACGTAGAAGGGGTCATCATCCTTGCTGATCCAGGGCGTAGCGAGGGTGAATTTGAATTGCAGGAACCAGGAGCCGAGGGGGAGAAAACTCATATCAGGAGACGATGGGAGTAAGTCCAAAGACCAAATTGTTTCCTTCTCATTGTTAATGAATGTGTCATATGTGCGATTTTCATGCACCAATTCGATAAATTTTTCGGCTTTTGTGCTGTTTTCTTCGCTAGCCAGCAAACGCAGTTGCGTGACAACATCGCCTTTAGGCTTTTCTACATACAGGTCATAACTCATGCAGCACCTCCTGGCCGTTCTTGATATTTTCAGCTTGTATGCCTAAATTCTCGCGTAAATAGGAGATTGTTCTCTCCCGTAGAATTTGGTTTGGTAGGTAGCCCCACATTCTTCCTGGTGGTTTTTCAAAAGAAAAGATTTTTTTGCTTACGCCTATTTTCCCGCGAAGTGCTTTTTGAAAACCATTGTGTGAAATTTGTTTTTTGCCATCCTCGGAAAGGCCCAGTAACTCATTAATCTTTTTGCGCTTCAGGTGTTGTTTCTGGATGAAAAAGAACCATCGCAAATCTGGCCATTCTTCATGTGTAACTCGCCGAAATTGACCAATTTTTAGCCATTTCATGACACGTTCTTTGTCAATCTCTTGTGGAATGCCCGACTCATTTTCGATGGTAAACAGCCCGGAGTCTCCGCCTACCTTCTTATTACCCTGCGGTTTGCGTGGTGTGCGACCACCAATTACTCCATAGTTAGATGCGATGTGGACAGCCTGGTAAAGCAACCATTTTTCTTCGTCATCAATCGGGCGTAATTGTATGAATTGCCAAACCATCATGATGTTTTCAGCAAGTCCATCTTTCTTAGGTTGGATGCTGAACAGGTTTCTACTCTCATCAAGTATGATGAGTTTGAATTTTCGTTGCCAACCAGTGCAGCCAAACAAATAACACGCTGCGCATAGTTGCTTTTCGGGCGGAGCCGGCTTCTGGGGGTCATACTCGCAATGATTGTCACCCGTCGGGTCACAGGCATATCCTCCCAGTCCGCGCACGATGACCTCGTACCACCAGCGCAGCGAGCCGATGAGGCCAGTCTCGTGCAGGCGGTCCATCGTCCCGTCCACGCCTCCGGTCCACAGAGGGGTAAGGGTTTTAAGAGTGATGTCCATAGATACCTCCGCTAGAATAACAATATCATAAGAGTATTATAATACATTTTTTACATCCAAAAGAACGGTGGATAAGCGTCCAGGTCGCCGCGCAAATAGCGGGCCAGCAACATGGCCTGGACATGGGGAATCAGCCCAAAGGGAATACGTTCCTTAAGAAAGGGATGGATGATATCGTCTTTCTTGCGCTCCTGCCAGGTAGTTATTACCGTCTTTCGAGTTTCATCGTCCATTAGCACGCTGCCGCTTTCTTTTTGGAGAAAACCTTTCCCTTTGACTTGCTTGCGGTTGACCAATGTCAGCGCTAGACGGTCAGCGAAGACGGGGCGCAGTTCTTCCATCAGGTCTAATGCCAAAGAGGGGCGTCCAGGCCTGTCCCGGTGCAGAAAACCGACATAGGGGTCCAGGCCAACTACTTCTAAGGCTGAAGCAACGTCATAAGTTAGCAGAGTGTACAGATATGAAAGGAGAGAGTTCATATTATCCAAGGGCGGGCGACGGGAACGTCCTTTGAAGAAGAAAGCGTCTTTTTGATGCAGTATTAATTGATCGAATACTCCAAAGTAGACTTTTGCTGCGCTGCCTTCGAAACCCATTAATTCGTCTGTTGTTTTGCAATTTTTCACGGCGTTCAGGGTTTCTTTTAGCCAGGTTGATACGCTGCTCAAAGCCTGTATATCTACTAACATGGCGTGATCGCGCTTTGTGCGCTCTATTACCTTGCGGCAATTGGCAATTTTTGCAAGCAGAAAAGAAGCCGCAATAGGGGTGCGTTGCTCGTTTTTTTCTGAGACGGTATATTGTTTTTTGCGCAATAACACGTTCCCTTGTGCTTTGCCGGTAACACGCGCTAGAAACTTTCCATAGGGCGTGAGAAAGCATAAACCAATCTTGCGTTCCGCACAGGCACCCATCAGGGCGGGGCTAACTCCTGGGTAATTGAAGCAAACGATGTTCTCCAAATTGTGCAGTGGCAGCCGCATGGATTTTTTATCATCTTTTTTGATGACGATGGTTTCACCTTCTAGCAAAAGGAAGGCCTCGGGGGTGGTGACATAGAGGGTGTTGGCGAGTTTTTTCATAAGAGCAGGGATTAGGAAACAGGGATTAGGTAGTTAAGGTAAGGTCTAATCGCCTGATATCTGATTACCTGATTTCTGCCTCCAATTGCCGTCTAATATAGGCGCTGGCGGTTTCTTTTTCCTCGAGCATGGGCAGGCAGAGATCGGCCATTGAACAAGAGCGGCAGGCTTTGGATATCTTAACCCGGGGCGTGTATCCGCGCTTGAAGTAGGTGTGCATTTCGGCTGACATTTTAGTTACTAGTTCGCGTAGTTCAAGGGTTAGCTCTACTGTAACCCGGCGGCGCGTTTGCCCATAGTAGAGGTAGGCTTGGGGGATTGTTGTTAGCAGCATGTCTTCTAGGCACATGGCTTGGGCGCAAAGCTGGGCCTCGTCGCTGTGGTTGTGTTTTGGTTTGCCGCGTTTGTATTCTACTGGGGCTGCCAGGTAGGTTTCTTCCCGTCCAGGTAGTTTCACGCCATTGGAAGATGTGGCGGATTCCGCCATGGTGAATTCAACCACGTCGCAGATACCCGTCAGTCCCAAGTTGTAAGATGACACCGGCACCGCTCGGGCGATAACCACATCCTTACGTTTTTCGGTGAAGAATGGGTCGTCGGCCCGGCGATGCAGGATGCGCCCCTCGGCGGTGAGGGCGTTTTCCTGCCATTGGCGTTCGACATGGATCAGCGCCCACTGGCGGCGGCAAAAGATGAAGTGCTGGATTCCGGAGAGGGGTAGGAGTTGGGAGGCGGTGTAGGATGTCATTTTGGGGGGAGGGGAGACTTCCGAAGTCTTTGAGACTTCGGAAGTCGATTTGGTGAGGGTTATTTCTCTGTAAGAGTGACACCTTTGGGCAAGTTAGCCTTATCAACATTAATTTTGTAGTCGCTGAATTTGCGAGGGACAGAAACATCGTCCCTCAAATTCGCGCTTATAAGGTCAAATAATTTATGAGCGGG
>QMOK01000221.1 GCA_003648195.1 Chloroflexota bacterium
AAAAGCAATCTGGCAATTATAGAACCCGCCGCGGATTATTTTGATCCCAAGGTGATTCGGGCTTCAATGGGCGCAATCTTTCAGTTGCGGCTGGAAACGTTCGGCGAGTTCGCTGACTATTGGGGGACGTACTCCACCCACGCGCTTTACCCCATGCTAACAAACGGAAAAACCAGCCTAGACGAGGTGCGTTTCCAGCGGCCTTACGCAATTGTGTTCGGGAACGAATCCAGCGGATTGCCAAGCGAGTACGCTCAATTTGGTACCAGCGTCCGCATCCCGCAAGATGATGGCGCAATTGACTCGCTCAATTTAGCCACCTCGGTGAGTATAGCTCTTTACCAAGCTTGGATTAGAGAAACAAGAAATTTCACAGAAAAGTAATCGAAAATAATTTTAGACCACTACAATAAATTGGAGCATTAATGATGGCAAACTTACTAACGCAATTACAAAAAAGCCAAGAGCAAATTCAGAATCTTCTGGAGCGTCTTTGACGTAGCTGGTAAAAAGAAACAACTTGCCAAATTACAAAAAGAGTCACAAGCCACTGGTTTGTGGAATAACCCAGAGCGTGCTCGTAAGGTAATGAAACAACTTTCAATATTGGGTGAAGAAATTAAGAGTTGGGACACACTTCAGAAGCAAATTCAGGATACACTGGAATTAGCCAGTTTAGGCGATGAGAGTTTTCAGGAGGAGCTAGAGCGCGAAGTAAAAACTATTCGTAAAAAGGTTGAAAGCTGCGAATTCAAAGCTATGCTCTCTGGGGAGTATGATGCCGGGGGCGCTCTGCTTGCTATTCATGCTGGCGCGGGCGGTAACGACGCTCAGGATTGGGCCGAGATGTTGCAACGCATGTACCTTCGCTGGATGGAAGCACACTCGTTTAAGGCAAAAATCTTACACATCACGCAGGGAGAAGAGGCTGGTGTGAAAAGCGTCACCATCTCTGTTGATGGTCCCTATGCTTACGGCTATCTACAGGCCGAGAAAGGCGTCCATCGCTTGGTGCGCATTTCCCCATTCGATTCCAATAATCGGCGGCACACGTCCTTCGCGCTTGTCGAAATTTTGCCCCAGGTTAAGGATGATACTGAAATTGATATTAATCCCAACGACCTGCGGATTGACACTTTCCGCGCCGCGGGGGCAGGCGGGCAGAGCGTCCAGAAAAACGATACCGCGGTACGCATTACGCATGTGCCAACTGGCATTGTTGCCCAATGTCAAAACGAGCGTTCTCAAACGCAAAATAGAGAGATAGCCATGCGTGTGCTTCACGCCCGTTTGTTGGCAGTAAAAAGGGAGCAACGTAAGGAAAAAATTGAAGAGTT
Source organism: Chloroflexota bacterium (assembly GCA_003648195.1). Taxonomy (GTDB): domain Bacteria; phylum Chloroflexota; class Anaerolineae; order Anaerolineales; family UBA11858; genus B10-G9. The sequence goes on from QMOK01000221.1 coordinate 1,338, forward strand.
GCGAGGCGAGTATCAAAAAGCGGAATGGGGAAGTCAGATTCGTTCTTATGTGCTGCACCCGTACCAAATGGTCAAAGACCATCGAACCAACCATGAAGAAGGCAACGCCAACGCCGTTTTAGATGGCTATTTAGATCCTTTTATAGCGGCTTATCTGCGAAGCAACGTGGGGAAATAACAGAACACGGCCAGAAGAGTACGAAAACGTCAAAACGCGCGTCCTCGTTTGGGTGACGCGCGTTTTACTTTTCTGGGCAGTGTGTGGCTGGGTTTCTGCGTTCCCGTTAGGGAAGGCGATTCCCTTTTATTTCCCCCAAACCTACCCTTATTAACGCAAATTATTCTAGATCATCTATGGCGGCTAGGCCGGGCAAAACCGCGCCTTCTAGCATTTGCAGGGACGCGCCTCCGCCGGTGGAGATGTGGGTGATTTTTTCAGCCAAACCGGATTGTTTGACAGCTGCGGCAGAGTCGCCTCCACCAATGATGGAAATGGCTTTGCTTTCGGCGACTATTTTCGCCAAGCTGAATGTGCCTTTCGCGAAGCGAGGGAACTCAAAAACGCCCATGGGACCGTTCCAGGTGATTGTACCGGCGGTGATTATTAATTTACCGAAGGCTTCAATGGTGGCGGGGCCAATGTCTAGAATTTGCCAGCCATTGGGTACATCGCCGATGGGGAGGATTTTTAGCTCGGCGTCAGCGTTGAATGCATTGGCAACGACCATGTCGACCGGTAATTGCAAACGGTCTCCTGCTGTGGCTAGCAATTCTTGGGCTGTTTCTAGAGCATCTTCTTCTACAAGGGAATCGCCCATGGCGTAGCCTTTAGCTTTTAGGAATGTGTTAGCCATTCCGCCGCCAATTAGAATTTTATCGGCTTTGGTGAGCAGGTTGCGAATGGCCTTAATTTTGCCGCTTACTTTCGCTCCGCCCAAGATGACAATGTGCGGCGGTTTGGGATTGGTGGTTGTTTTTCCGAGGTAACGAATTTCTTTTTCCATTAAGAATCCCGCGACCGTGGGCAAGTGTTCGGCTATTCCAACATTAGAGGCGTGGGCGCGATGGGCGGTTCCGAAGGCATCGTTGACGAATATTTCGCCTAAGGAGGCTAGTTGCTGCGCCATTTTGGGATCGTTGGTTTTTTCGCCAGCGTGGAAACGGGTGTTTTCTAGGAGGACTATTTCGCCAGGGTTGAGACTCGCGGCTGCTTCTTTGGCTTTGGGGCCAATGCAATCTTCGGCGAATGAGACGGGGGCGTCAAGCAAGCCGTCCAAGTATTCCGCAACTGGGCGAAGAGAGTATTTGAGATTTTTTTCGCCTTTAGGCCGCCCCAAGTGGGAGCAAAGGATTAATGCGGCGCCATTTTTTAGCAAGTAGGTGATGGTAGGCAGAGCTGCCTGGATACGGGTGTCATCTCCTACTTTGCCATCTATGAGGGGGACGTTGAAATCTACACGGACTAGGACACGTTTCCCCTGAACGTTAATATTTTCGATTGTTTTTTTATTGAACATAGAAGTTAGTTGAGTGGTTGGGAGTAATAAAAAAAGCCTCCAGGAAATACGTTCCCGGAGGCTTAGGGGTAAGTTTTCTTAGAGACTCTCTGCTACCATGACTGCTAAATCTACGGTGCGGGTGGAGTATCCCCATTCGTTATCGTACCAGGTCACTACTTTGACCATGTTGCCGCCAATCACGTTTGTGAGGTCAGCGTCAATAATGGAGGAGTGAGGGTTGCCTTTGAAGTCCATAGAAACCAGCGGTTCTTCAGAAAAGCCTAGAATTCCTTTGAATGCGCCTTCTGAGGCCGCTTTGAAGATGGCGTTTACCTCTTCTTTGGTGGTCTCTTTTTCAACTTCGGCAACAAAGTCCACTATGGAAACTGTGGGGGTGGGAACGCGAAGAGCGTAACCATCAAATTTGCCTTTAAGTTCAGGGATTACTGAAGCTACGGCCTTTGCGGCTCCGGTTGTGGTGGGAACGATGTTCATGGCAGCAGCTCGTGCCCGGCGCGGTTTTTTGTGCGCCAGATCAAGGAGGCGTTGGTCGGAAGTATAAGAATGGATGGTAGTCATCAATCCTTTAACTATTTTGAATTCGTCATTGACAAGTTTGGCAGGGGGCGCCAGGCAATTGGTGGTACAAGAGGCATTAGAGAGAATGTGATGCAGAGCGGGATCGTACTGCTCGTCATTAACGCCCAGTACTATGGTAATGTCTTCACCTGTAGCGGGGGCTGAGATAATTACTTTTTTAGCTCCCGCTTTAATGTGAGATTGCGGGCCGGGATCTTTGGTTGCGTCTCGGAAAACGCCAGTGGCTTCAATAACTATATCTACGCCCAGGTCTGCCCAAGGCAAGTTGCCGGGGTCTCTCTCAGCCAAAACTTTAATCTCTTCTCCGTCCACTACAAGACTGCTGCCTTTCACTTCCACGGTTCCTGGATATACTCCATAAGTGGAGTCATATTTGAAGAGCAATGCGTTTGTCTTAGCATCATAAAGGTCGTTAATGGCTACGACCTGCAATTTGTCATCTTGGTACTTTTTGATTGCTTTAAGTACCTGACGGCCAATACGCCCAAATCCATTAATTCCAATACGAGTTTTCATTATATACCTCCGATAAGGTTATTAAACGCTCACAATAGTCATTAAGTTAAGCATGTTCTTTTTATCCAAAGCGTAAGTCTACTACAAAACATTAGAGTGTCAACGGCCCCGTGCGTTCTTGAAGCAGCGCTATCAAAGTTTGGGCCAACTTCTGGGAGCTATGCCGCCAAGGGTGTTCTTCATCGATCAAGTCAGCTAAATGAATTAGGTACTGTGTAGAAAGTTCTGCGTCTGCTTTAACCCATTGGAAATTCTTTTTGGAGACAGCTAGGGTAGCATTATTGGCGAGGATAATATCAAACAAATCACTTCCTACATGATCATCAATAACTCGAGCATGGTCGCCGCAAGAAAAGTTTTCTGTCTCGCCTGCTTGAGTAGCGACATTGCAAACATATATTTTCAAGGCCTGGCTAGCGCGAATAGCAGCGGATATGTCTTTTACCAATAAGTTAGGGAGGATGCTAGTGT
>QMOK01000222.1 GCA_003648195.1 Chloroflexota bacterium
CAAAAAACGAAAGGCGATGCTTAATCGCCTTTCGCTGTACATATTGGCTCATATATGAAAAATGTGCAAAACGACATGAATGTCGTCCTACGAAACCGTAACGCGATATTTATATCGCGTTTTGTTGCCCACATTCAATAGATGAGCCTACATATTTAATAGTTTAGCCTAGAAACTTAGTAGCTCGTCACTGTTTACAGGACGCATTTCAACAATTTCTATATCATCAAGTTTAGCAATCTCAGCTTGAAGCGCGTCTGCAATTGCCCCACGCTCTTTGATGTCTACATAAGCGTAATCGCTGTTGTCTGAGTAGGTAATGGCTATAGAAACAATGTAACTATTGGCATTAGCGAAGGCAGTGCATACTCTGGCTATTTCGCCCTTTCTATCTGGAGTTTTAAGCTCAACATGCGTTCCAGATTGTTCGCCGCCGGTAATTTCTACAAAGGTTTTCACAACATCTGTATCAGTAATAATCCCTACTAATTCGCCATTGCGTATGACGGGTAAACAGCCAATTTCTTTCTCTATCATGAACTTGGCGGCATTGGTGATACTGCAATCCTCTTCTACAGCGTAAACGGGACTGGTCATAATTTTCGAGATGGTTACTTTCTCAAGGAGAGAGGCCATTTCGTAAACGCTTAAGGTGGTAACAGGTGAGGGTTCAGCTTCCAGCATATCGGCGTGAGCCACAATTCCGACCAGTTCGTCTTTTTTGTTCAAGACGGGAAGGTGCTTAATACCGTTATTCCGCATTAGATGCAGAGCTTCGTTATATGAGGTATTGGGGGAAACAACAACAGGATTGGGGGTCATTCGTCCTTTGACGCGCATGGCATGCACTCCTTTTTTAGATAATTTAGATAAACGTTTCTCAATATCACTGGCTTTAATTAGCCATTGTCCACGGTATTTGCCGCCGACTTTCTGGGCGGTTACTTGTTTTTCAGCCACCATTTGACGAACTCGAGCCGTGGTCACACTCAATCGTTCAGCAGCTTCTTTAGTGGAAATCCATTCTTTTTTAGCTTCCATTACGCCTCCTTACGCTTGCGCAAATACATTATACGCTTTCGCTAGCGTAAGTCAAGGGATAAAAATAGATTGCGCGTAACTACTCAGGTTATAACTGCATGAGCTAAAATAGTACACGGATATAAATATTGTGCAAAACGACATGAATGTTCGTGCTGCGAAAACGTAACGCGATATTTATATCGCCTTTCCCCACGCATTTTTCACAGATGAACTAAGATTTTATCCGCGTAAATCTGTGTCATCTGCGAAATTGATGGTCGGGGAGGAGCAGTAACGCGGAACGAATGGATAAACGCGCAAAGGGTGTCTGCGCCTGGTTGCCGCACTCCACTACGCGGAGCTTCTCAAACGAACGCGGATGACGCGGATGCAACAGATTCACACGGATTTTTGTTTTTAATCCGCGAGGCCGCAGGCCCATCCGTGTTCTATTTTCCTACTTTTTCTAAAGTGTTTGGCAGCTAGATTTTTTTACTATGCCAACAAAAAGACCCCGGAAACTATCTCCAGGGTCTTTTTATGGTTGAGTGTAAATTTAACTTTCTACGCCCTACGCCGCTGATTTCGCCTTTCTCCCAAACCAATTCCGCCATTCCTTATTTTCCCAAACGACCAAGACGGGAGCAGCGTTGAAAATGGAGGAGTAGGTTCCACTAAAGACGCCAATTAGGAGTATGGTTACAAAGTGACGGATAGTTGTGCCGCCAAAGAGAACCAGCGCGAACAAGGTAAACATTACCGTGAGCTGGGTATTGATAGAGCGGTCTAAGGTTTGCACAATAGAGTGGTTGACCATCGTCTCGTAAGGGAGACGGCGGTGTATTCTGGCGTTCTCTCGAATACGATCAAAAACCACCACGGTATCATGGACGGAAAAACCAATCACGGTTAGCAGGGCAGTTAAGAAAAGGGAATCTGTTTCCCAGCCCAAAAAGTGCCCAAGGATAGCCTCAATGCCAACGACAACCAGCACATCGTGGAGCATAGCCAAAATAGCCGCTACTCCGTAACGAAAAGCATGACTCACTTGTCGGAAAGCATAAGTGATGTAAAGCATAATGGCAACGGCGGCCAACCCTACGGCTCCCGCAGCCTGTTTAGCGGTCTCTTTGCCAACAGAGGGGCCTACACTTTCAAAGCGTTGAAGTGTTACATCACCCTCAAAATGGGAGTTCATTTCAGCGAGCATTTGTGCTTGCTCATCTTCTTCCATGTGTCGCGTGCGAACGATCATATTCGTTTCGCCAGCGTTTTGAGCCTTTGCGTCTGTGAAACCGAAGTCGTTGTATAAATTAACAACTTCTTCGGTAGAAGGGCGGGCGTGATCTTCAAAAGTGACTTCCATCAAGCTCCCCCCTGTGAAATCTATCCCCATTGGCAGCCCCCAGATAATCAGAGCAATGAGACCGGGAACAATGACGACCAATGAAATTGCAAAGTATAAATAACGGCGTTTAACAATCTCTAACATATTCTTACCTCTCTTTATATGCCAAACCAGGTTGGACGTTCAATAGCTTTAATATTATCCAGAATGGCATGCAAAAACATCCGTGTTGCCGTGACCGCCGTCAGCAGACTGACCATCACACCAAGCGCCAATGTCACAGCAAAACCTTTCACAACGCTGGCCCCAAAGGTGCTCCCAAACCAAAATAGGATTGTACACGTTATTAATGTAGCCAAGTTTGAGTCGCGAATTGAAGGCCAAGCCCGCTTCCAGCCCAGATCAATGGCTTGGACAATGCCATGCCCGCTGCGAAGTTCTTCTTTCATGCGCTCAAAAATGAGCACGTTAGCATCTACGGCCACGCCAATACTAAGCACAAAACCAGCTATGCCAGGCAGCGTCAGGGTCACGGGAATCCAGCGGTAAATGGCAAAAGTGAGTATTGTATAAACAATCAACGCTAAATCGGCGACTATTCCCGGCAAACGGTAATAAATAGCCATGAAAAGCAGCACCACGCTCATGCCAATTACTCCCGCCACCAAGCTTTTATCAAGAGAGTCCTGACCCAGGGTTGGGCCAATGGTTTGGGTTTGCACGACTCTAAGGGGAATGGGAAGTGAACCGTAGCGGAGCTGCACGGCAAGGTTATTAGCGCTTTCAGCGGTGAAATTACCGCTGATAGAACCTCTTCCATCGGGGATAGGCTCATTAATTCTAGGCGTGGAGATAATCTCTTTATCCATCACAATGGCCAAAATGCCCCCCACGTGACTTGCGGTGTAGTCGGCAAAGATTTGGCCGCCTTCTTTGGTCAACTCAAAAGCCACCATATAATCTCCGGCGGGATCTGTGGTAACACCAACTTGCTTCAGCTCGGCACCAGTCATCACCGTGTGGTAAACCGTTTCGCCTTCCTCGCCTTCTACAGTTTCAGAAGCGTTTTGCCCTTCCCCCGCGAAATCGGTCTTAATAATAGGCGGCAAAGAATATACATCCTGAGCGCTCGTATTTCCAAGATCGACAAATTCTAAAAGAGCAATTTCTTTCACAGTTGCAATTGCCTTTTCGGGGTCTTCTTCGCCGGGCAATTCAACCAAAATTCGCCGGTTGCCGGCCACCTGAACAACCGCTTCGGATACGCCCAAACCATTCACACGGTCTTCAATAATGCTTTGCGCCGTATTCATGGCTTCCGCTTCCACAGCCTGATCTTCCGGCAAGTCCGCTTCTAAGAGAGCTTGCACGCCGCCCACCAAATCCAATCCCAGATGAGTTGAGATTTCTCGGTGGTAATTACCAATGTGGATGCCCGGATTGTTAGGCAAATCAATCCAAATTGCGAAAGCAACCAGTACCAAAATAAGAACTAACCATCTTTGATAGTGTTTCATAAAACGTCTTCTGCCTCCATGATATTATGCCAATAAACACACAAACGCCAGCAGTCGGCTGGCTTTGTGCATTATACTCGTGATTAGCGGGAAAGTAAATTGAGGAATCGTCAAAAGGTGAAAAGGTGCAACGCACTTTTAAAGTGCGTTGCACCTCGTTGCACCTAGAAAGAAGAGCGTTGCACCTAGCCCTAGCCACCCGCCATTTGCCGCGCTAGCATCTCCCACCCCTCTAAGCCTTCTGGCAGCCCAAGCCGGGGCGCCAACTGCGCCAGGGCTTGCAATGCTTGGTATTCTCCAATTTCTTTAGCAATCACATAGACAGTCACCCACGCACTCACGGCGTCACCCATTTCATCATCTAGAACTTTTATTTTTCAAGTAAGGGTTTTATCGTTTCTTTTACTGGATATTTTGCGAAGGGAACAAACAAACAGAGTATACTATATCTAACTAAAGCCCTGACCTAGTTCAGATTCAGCCTCCAAACAATTGACCTCCCCATGTTAGCGCTTGTTGAATAAGGG
>QMOK01000223.1 GCA_003648195.1 Chloroflexota bacterium
CCGCCAACAGGGATACCAAACTTCAGACCACAGCACCCACCCCGGCAGATTGGCATTCACGTGGAGCATGATCTCATTGGGAGATAGCCGGTCTTCCAAGCGTACCTTCGCTTCCCCAGCGGAACAATCCGTGGGGGCGGGTAGAGACCGACCCTCAAGCGTAATCATCTGGGAAAGGTCTATCTCGCCGTTGGCAATTGCGTCCAAGGCTTCTTCGCCGCTCTCAACGTAATTGGCGCATCCCACCCACCTTAGAGACTGGCCGCCCGTCCACGGGGTAAACAGCACTCCCAGCCCCCCAGTTGAGGAAACGTGCTCAATAGTGGTCACATCCATCAAATTCAGCATCTCCGCCCACGGAGCGGGTTCCACTTCCCCAAACGTCTCCATCCATTGCTGGTAACGTCCCGGCACAAAGGGATCAAAATTATTCACCATCGGCACGCCATCCAGCATATTTAAGTTGGGCAGGCGCACGGAGCGCATATCACTCCAATCCTCCTGGGGGAAATACGTCTCGAACTGTAAAAATCGGTCAAACTTAAGCTGATACTCATCCGCCGCTGGGAGATAGACGCGCCCTTCAGAAGCACCCTCCCGTGGTCGGTAAAAATCGAGCGGGACGCCAGGGTTCAGCCCCCACCCCGCCACAAGTAAGTCGGCCATCACCCACAAAACCACTCCCCAGCGCCACCACCGCCTGTCAGTGTTTTCGCCGCGGGGCGGAGCGGTGAGAGCTAACGCGCCTGTCCCCAACGCCCACAAACCAGCCATCGCTAAGGCACGGATGAAGGTCAGGCGAATGTCATCCATGAAGTGCCAAGCTAATCCCGCTCCCAGCGAAACGGCAAATGCGCCCGCCGTTCCCAATCGCGTCCAATACAAGGCGCGTTTTTGTGGCCGGCGCCAATGCTCCACGCCTACCGCGGCCAAAAGCGACAAAGCAAACACAGCCCAGAGCGTAATGCGGGTGGGAGCCTGGAACATATCGAAGGTGGGAATGTGGCGATAAAGCCAAGGGAAAATGGGGGTATTTTTGCCAAGCGCGAGGAGGAAAGAAATAAAAGCAATAAGTAATGAATAACAAGTAAGGCGGGAATGGAGAGCGGGGAGTGGGGAGCGGCGTTTTCGAATGGCGAAAATCGCGGCGAAGGCAAGGAGGAGCGGGAGAAGTCCAATATAGACAGCGTCTTCCCAAAAATTGGCGTAGCCCCAATAATTTCCGCGCGCGGGGTTGCCGAACATGTTGGGAGCCAAGAGGGTGAGAAAACGCCAAGGCCAAAAGGAGTAGGTCATGGCAAGTTCATAATCTACGGCGGCGGAGCGCTGTGATTGGAGGAGGTATTCGGCGGTGGGAAAGAGTTGCACGGCAGCCAGCCCTAACGCGATGAGACCAGCTCCGGCGTAACGCGCCCATCCTTGCAGAACGCGCCCCAAACGTGAGAATGTCTCAGAGTTCCCGCTCCGCGTCCAGGCCCAAAAAGCAATCCAAATTCCGGCCAATACGAGCGTGTACCAACTGGTTTGAGCATGTCCGGCTAAAAATTGGAGGCCAATCACCACTCCCAATTTGGTCACGCGAAAAAGATTTCCGAAGTCTCCAACAGACTTCGGAAGCCTCTTTGTTGACTGTGGGGCGGCAACGTCTAAGGCAAAAAGCAACACCCACGGAAGCCAAGCCGCGGCGGCATTAATGCTCAAAAAGCCGGCCCGTGCCACAAGGTATCCCGAAAGGCTAAAGGCTAACCCAGCCACTGTTTGCGCCAAACGACCAAATCCCAGTTTGCGGGTTAAGGCCGCCATTCCCAGCCCAGCCCACATCAGATGCAAAACGACCAATAAAGCCATTCCCCAGGCCATAAGCGGCACGCCGCCCAAAAGGTGCAAGAAAAAATAAAGCCAATGAGGAGGATAAAAAAGCGCGGATTGGTAGTTGGCTATCAATGGCGCTCCCATGCCTGCCAGCGGATTCCAAAGCGGCAAATGCCCCGCTCGAAGCGTTTTCCAAGCGAAATCCCACCAAGGCGCGAATTGGAGCGCGGGCGTCCCCCAGAACAGGGCACGTCCGGTGAAAAGAACGGGAGCAAAGAGAATGAGGGGAGCGAGAATGAGGGGTAAGTTGGGAAGTTGGGAAGTTGGGAAATTAGTAGATTGGGAAGTTGGGGGATTGGTTTGGGGGCGGAGGTGTTTTTTCATATTTTCATAGAGAAATTAGCGATTACGGATTAGGGACTAGTGACTAGGTGATGAGGTAACGAGTGACCAGATGCATTGCACTTGAAGTCCAAAGTGCGTTGCGCCTAGTCTAGCATACTCAATAGACCTCTTGCATAAGTACTCTAGCCGCCGTCCTCGGCGGCGTGTTCCTGAGAAATCTGCGCCGAGGACGGCGCAGCGAGCATGGTTAAAATAGACTTTTGCAAGAAGTCTAATGTTCCCTGTCTCTCCACGTCCCTGCGTTGAGCCTAGAGCGTTTATAATAAAGTAAGGGCATCAGTCGTCAACAACAAAGATTGCGTAGTCTCCATCTTGGTAAACAGGGGTTAGGTAGTCAGCTTGAGCGGGGCTCCATTCGCCCAGTTCACGCTCAGCGGGACCGTAGAAAACGTAGTTCACTTGATATTCGTCTAAGAGTGCCAGACGCTCTTCGAGAGATGTGCCTGCCTGATAAAAAGCCTGGACTCGGGGACGGAGTTCTTTAGCATGGACAGTCTCTGGGCCATGGCCTATCACAACCTGAAGCGGAGCCCAAGCGGGGAGCGGATTGCCGGTCTCGTAGGCAGAAAGCACCACGGCGTCAGGCTTGGCGTTTTCGGCCAAATATTGGAACGCGCTTATTTCGGCGGCAGGGCGGAAGAGGGGTTGAGCAGGCATCCGCGCGGCCATCACGCCCCCCACCAGAAGAATCAACGTAGAGGGAAAGGTTAACGCCCAAATCCAGGGCCACTTAGAGGAAATCTCCCCACCTTTCTGAGAAGATTCCGGCAAATCGTCCAAAGCCTTAATTGCCAAAATTACGAAGGCCACCCAAACTCCCTCCGCCAGCCGGCGTTGAATGCTAATTGGAAGATAGACAAAAATAGGCAAAGCCAAAACCCACGCGATTAAGAACCATCCCTGCTCTTCTTTTGAGCGAATTACGCGCCAGACGCCGAAAGCCACAAAAGGCAGCAATATCCCGTAAGCCAACAAATAGTGTAGAAAAGGCGGAGAAATAATCCTGTTTTGAGCTGACCAGGATTTGAGAACCGGGTCTAGGTTAAATGTCACAACGGTATAGAGTATAATCGGCGCGGAAATTAGACCAATGACTATGGCTTTTTTGAAGAATAAATTCCAGGGCTGCCAATCTACCTGATTATTTTTCCATTTCAGAATGATATTTCTAATACCCAGAACCAATAGATGCGCTCCCAACACGCCCCAACCCACAACCACGGCTAAGGGCTGAAAAAATCCCATGATGAGCCAATAGATACCTGCGTGTGAGGCGTGGTGCGTGAAACGTGAAACGTCTCCGACTAAATATGCTCGCAAACCCCACAACAACAAGGCGCGGCTCATGGCTAGGTGCGGGAGTCCATAAAGAGCTAAAAAACCAAAACTTTCTGGGGAATAGAATTCTAGCGGCAGCCAATCAAATAAATCTTTTTGTCCGAGGAGCACCATCACCCAGCCCAATCCTCCGCCAAGGGAGGCTAGCACTACGCCCCAAACGCGGAGTCTGTGTTCAGTGGTAAATATAGCAATAAAGTCATAAGTGGCAAGAATTGCCAAAATCCCGGCTCCAAAGCGGAAGAGATGGAATAATGCCACAAGTTGGGCATGTTGCGCGGGGGGAGCGGTGAGTTTTCCTAGCAACATATATGGCAAAAAGGCAATCACTCCCCGTTGAGGAAGGGCAGTGTAAGGGGTGCGGAACAACCACTCCCCAGCTGCGCCGCCCAGCATTTTGGCAATATAGGAGTTCCCATCTTCAACACCGAATACAAAGCCGGTAAATCGCCATTCCGTGCCTTGAGCCGCATATCCCATGATATAGGGGATAGTGGTGACGACCATGACTAGGAGAGCAAATATGTAGAGCCAGCGGGGGCGGGAGGAGGGGGATATTGGAGATTGGGTCATGGGGCTAAAAATACACGCTCAAATCTTCAGGCCAGACTTCCAATTGGCTGCGCTTGGCCGCCTGCCACAATTGGCGATCAAATGTTCCAAGTATAATTTTTTCATTTAATGTCTCACCCCACACTAAAGCAGATGCTAAATGAGTGGCATCATAATCGCGTAGGCCAAAATCCCAGGCTAGGCTGCTTGCGCGGGTAATAATAGAATCTGTAATTGGAGTTACAACAATTTTATCCCAATCAACAAGAAAGTCTTCCCAAGCA
>QMOK01000224.1 GCA_003648195.1 Chloroflexota bacterium
AAAAGCATTAGCAAATTTATAGGCCGCCTGGTAACCAATAACCAGGCAGAATATCAGGCCATTATTGAATCGCTTAACCAAGCTGAAAAGCTCCGCGCGACCCACATTCACCTCAAAATAGATTCACAGCTGGCCCAGAGGCAGCTGACCGGCCAATATAAGGTCAAAAATGCCGGAATAAAGGTCCTCTGGGAGAAAGCCAATCGGTTAATTAATAACTTTCAAGAGGTCACCCTTGAGCATATCCCGCGTGAAAAAAACAAAGAGGCCGATAAATTGGTTAATGAAGCCCTGTGTCATCTAGAGAAAGGCTCTAGATAAAGGCCGCATGTAGCCCAGAACTCCAATCCGTAGCTTTCCAAGCGGCAGCACAGGCAACTGACAAACAAGAACCATCTTTGCCGCAACCTGCATTTTTAAAACCAGGATTGCCCTCGGCAAGACAAATTATTAAAACTCGTAAAACTTCAGTAGACAATGTGTTATCATGAAGGCACCGACCTCCTTCGGTATAAGCAAACGCAATCCGACACTGCCTCAGATAAGTTTGCTCATTAACCATGCTGGCAAAAATTTATTCCGGAACAATGCTGGGATTACAGGGAAAACCGGTCGAGGTGGAAGTAGATTTGGCCAAAAAAGGATTTCCCTCCTTTAAAATCGTCGGCCTCCCCGACAAGGCTGTTAACGAAGCCCGAGATCGGGTCCGCAGCGCCCTGCTTAACTCCAACATTGATTTCCCCAAATACCGCCTGACCGTAAACCTAGCGCCGGCCAACCTCCCCAAGGAAGGCAGTGCCTTTGATCTTCCTATCGCCGTCGGCATTATGCTCGCTTCCGGACAGCTTCCCCCGACCCAAGAATTAAAAAAAAGCATTTTCGTCGGCGAACTGTCATTGGAAGGATGCCTGAGAAAAACCGCCGGTATTCTCCCTCTCACTCTCTGGGCGAAAAGCAGAGGCTTCAAGCAGATTTTCCTTCCCGCCGTCAACGCCAAAGAAGCTTCCATTGTTAAAGGGATTAACATCCTGCCCCTAGAAACATTGGCTCAACTCGTTTACCATTTTCAGGCATTAAAAACAATCTCTCCTCATCCACCCACGGAAATTAAGGATCTTATTGAACAGCCTTCCTCCAAAATAGATTTTGATAGTATTAAAGGGCAGGAGCAGGCCAAAAGGGCTCTAATTATTGCCGCGGCCGGAGGCCATAATGTTTTCATGATCGGACCGCCGGGCAGCGGCAAAACCCTGCTGGCCCGCGCTCTGCCATCAATTCTGCCGCGGCTAACGGAGGACGAGGCCCTGGAAGTTACGCAAATCTACTCCATCTCCGGCAACCTTCCCTCCCGCAAATCGCTCATCACCCGGCGTCCTTTTCGCTCTCCGCATCACACCACCTCCCGTATCGGGCTGATTGGCGGAGGAAGCAAACCCCAGCCCGGTGAAATTTCCCTGGCCCATCGCGGGGTTCTATTTTTAGATGAATTTCCAGAGTATGCCCGACATGTACTGGAAAGCCTGCGCCAGCCAATGGAAGATGGAGAGGTGACCATCAGCCGCGCCGCCGCCTCGCTGACTTTCCCGGCCAAATTCATGCTGGTTGCCGCCGCCAATCCCTGCCCCTGCGGCTACCTAAACAGCAAACAAAAAAAATGCAGCTGCCTGCCGGCGCAGATCAACAGATACCAAAAAAGAATCAGCGGCCCTATTCTGGACCGTATTGACATTCATCTTCATGTGCCGGAGGTGGCCTCTCAAAAGATCCTTCCTTCAAAAAGAAAAACAACCGCCCCCGAAGGCCTCACCACCAAAAAGGCTCGCACTCTAGTACAGAAGGCCCGCGATGTTCAGTTTATGCGATTTAAAGATTATCCTCACCTTACCTGCAACGCCGAAATAGGCCCCAAAGAAATTGAACGTTTTTGTCAACTAGAAGACAGTGCCCGCCAGCTTTTACAGCAAGCCTATACCCGATACCATCTTACCGCCCGGGGATATCACAAGGTAATTAAAGTAGCCCGAACTATTGCCGATCTCAGCCAAGATAAACTGATCAGCGCCGATGCCGTCAGCGAAGCCCTGCGGTACCGGCGGAGAGAATGGAGCATTTAAATACTGCGCCTGGGTGTTGATTAAGGCAAGCCAAATACGATAATATGGATAATATGTCCAAACAGCCGCTGCCCACAGAGATTCAACTTCTTCCAGAAAGGGAACTCGCACAAAGAAAAGCTCTCGCCAGGCGCATTCACCAAATCTCCCTAACTCTCATTAGTTTAGTTCTCTGTCTCCAAGCGGCCTGCATTGCGGCTCTCCTTGCCAGAAATTCCTACGAAAAGACCCTTTTTACCGCCAAAACCAACCTCGATCAATCGTTAACCAAACTGGAAAAACACCAAGATTCAGAAGACAGCTTCACTAAACTGGCGCAAAACACCTCCCTGCTAAAAACGCTAGATGCAAACACCACCCGCCCCACGCTAATTCTCGACTTAATAGAAAAAGCAATCCCGGCCAACGTCTCTTTGGAATCTATTCTCTACAGCGATTTCCTGACCATCACCGGCACCACCGAAAGCTACGCTTCAATTATCTACTTTATTAACAATCTGGAAAACAATCCCTTAGTTCAAGAAGCCAGCCTAAGCAAGGTGGCCCGCAGTCAGCCCGGTGTACCCATTGACTTTGGTATTAATGTGAAGTTCTAAGCATGGCCGAAAAACTTCTCTCTCTAAACAAAAGACATCTCAAAAGGATCAGCTCCTCTCTGGCGGGCATCGCCTGCTTAATCCTCATCTTCTTTCTCTTAATCACGGTAGTTCTCTATCCAACCACCCGGCGTGTACTTAGGCTTAGACATTTAATCGCTAAGACCCAAGAAGAAAATCAGCAAATAAAAACCAAAATAGAAAATATTAAAAAAGCCGAAGCTCAATTTCCAAACTACCAAACCCTCATTACCTCCGCCCTGGAAAAGCTGCCCAACGAGCCCCGTCCGCTGAACCTCACACATCAGCTGGTGGATACGGCCGCCAAAAACGCACTTTCATTAGACACGGTGCGTTACTTCCCCAGCCAACTCAACAGGAAAGAAAAACAATTTCCTTCTTCTTTATCCGAGCTCTTATTCACGGTTGATGGAAGCGGTTCCTACTCTAATATAAAGTCGTACCTCAAAGATCTGGAAAAGGGGGAGCGCAAAATCGTTATCCGGTCCCTCGTCTTAAAAAAAGAAGAATCTTCCGCCAATCTAGGATTTGAAATCCAGGGGTCGGCTTTTTGGCAAAAGTCAGCCCCCAGCCTTTAATGAAAGTAAAAGACACCCTTTTAATCAAATTATTATATCTCGTGGTTTTTTTCCTCTTTTTTATCATCGGCGGCCTCTGGCTCTGGCAATCCTTTCTGCTTAAAACTTATACCATCGATCATCTTAAAACCCCCACCCCCAAGCAATTGCAAAGATTTAGTTTTAAACCCGACCCCGAAGTATTAAAGGAGCTCAACACAGAAGATGTAAATTGAAGCTTCGCCGGCTAACCTATTTTGCACCAGGTCAGAAATAGAAGAAATAGAAGGAAAACAGTTAAAAGACCAGTTTTAAGCAAATCCTTTTTTAAAAACGCCGCCTCCCCAGCCGGCAAAACAGCCGGCTCTAATTTTCCCTCGGCGGCAACGTTAGCCTCCCTAGGCGCATCCTCGCCTTTAAGTCTCCTTATCTCATCAGTTAACTGTCTAACTTTTTCTTTGAGAAAAACGTTTTCCTGATATAAATTCTTTTTTTTCTTGCCCATATTATTCGTTTTCCCTAACTATAAGGTCAATCTTTATCCTGCTGCTCCGATGCGGCAAAATTTGCAGAAAATAGGGCAGGCGGGGCCAAAGGCTAATCTGATATCCGTTTATACCCTTTAGGCCTCGCAAAACCGCCTCCGCCCGCGAAGGCTTTAGTCCCCTTAGGGAATTGGCGATTTCCTGCCGGTTAAACTTCGGAACCACCATGGCCTTTATGGTACCGCTTAGAAACAATTTGTCCGGCTCTTCCACCTTTAAAAACTCAATACGGACACTCGTCTTGTCCAGAGAAAGCTCAAAACCTTCAGGAACATTTCTGTTCAGCAGGGCGGTTAACAGTTCTCTCGCCTGGGAGCGGCTAAAGACAACCGCCTTAGAAGAAACCGTCACCGTGACCATGAAATTTTTGGTCTCTGCGCCCACGGGACTGCTGAACTGAGTTTTAAGAACCGCATCCTTAATACTCTCCTCCAACAACTGCTGATCGCCCACCAGCCGGCTTTTAATATCATCTTTGTTTTTAGCCGCAATTTCCGCGGCAATCTCTTCCTGGGCCTGAGACTGGTCTTTTGCAGAAATCA
>QMOK01000225.1 GCA_003648195.1 Chloroflexota bacterium
TAGTTACCTCAAAACTTACTATTATTCTAACAGACGTTCTTCGTAAATGCGGCGGATAATTGATTCGATTTCTTGTAGGCGGACTTCAATATCGCGGACTCGGTATTTAGCGGAAAGCTGACCGATAAGCGCGGATGCCGTAATTGTGCCCCTCTGAAAGTGGTAGGTAACCTTGTGCCCCGAACGTTCTGCCACCTCCGCGCCTTCAAGCGGAATCTCCGCGTAATTCTCGGCAAAATCAACTTCTAAAATACGTTTCCCCCCAAAGCGATTCTTGAGTGCAGCCAAATTTCCATCGTATAGCAACTTCCCATGGTCAATGATCATCACCCGCTGGCAGAGCTTCTCCACGTCTGAAATATCGTGTGTGGTGAGAAGCACGGTGGTGCCCCGCTCCTCGTTGATGTAGCGGATAAAACGCCGGATGCGCTCCTTAGCCACCACATCCAGGCCGATGGTTGGCTCATCTAAAAAGAGCAGCTTAGGATTGTGAAGCAACGCGGCGCAAATATCGGCCCTCATTCGCTGCCCAAGCGAAAGAGAACGGACTGGCGTATCCAAGAAGGCGTCTAACTCTAATATCTCGCGGAACTCGTTAAAATTGGCTCGAAAACGCTTTTCTGGAACGTGGTAAATATGCTGCAATAGCTCTAAAGATTCTATTACCGGCAAATCCCACCACAGCGTTGTTCGTTGACCGAAGACCGCGCCTATCTCTGCGACATAGCGTTTGCGGTTTTTCCAGGGGACGAGCTGATTTACTAGCAAGTCGCCGCTAGTAGGAACAAGCAACCCAGTTAACATCTTAATGGTAGTTGATTTGCCTGCTCCGTTAGGGCCAATATACCCTAGCAATTCCCCTGCCTGAATCTCAAAATTAACCTGGTCTACGGCTTTAACAAGGTTGTATTCTGTGTTGAACAGATTCCGAACAGCGCCAAACGTGCCTCGGTTATGCTTAGCAATTTTGAAGTATTTGCTGAGATTAGATACTTTTATCATAGTAGAAACCAGCGGGACGAGTAATGAGTAAGGAAGAAATTCGCGTTTTACTTCTTACTCTTTACCTTATTACGTCCCTGTACTTTGGTAATATTTTATTCCAAATTGCCAGAATGCTAAGGCAGCTAAGAAGACACTCACCCCAGCCACGGGAGAAAGAAAAGGAGCGAAGGTTGGCAGATTGAATGGGTCGGGTTTGTCAAGGTAATAGAGAGCGGGGTAGTAGTTGAGGAAAGCGACTGGAATGAGGTAGGTGAAAAAGCGGCGCAGCCAATTTTGATAAATGTGCATGGGGTAAGACATCATATAATTGCCGCCATAGGTAAAAATGTTAACGACCTCAATAGATTCTACTGTCCAAAAAGTGATTGTGGCGCCTATGATGAATAGACCTCCAAAAAAGCAGACTTGCCCCAAGACGACCAAAGGCAGGTAGAGAATCTTTGCCGTGGTCCAGACGAGATTGGTTTGGCGAAGCGCGAAACTGAAAATGAAAACGCCAACGACTATTTTACCTAGCCGGCGAAGTACGAAAGCCGAGCCTAGTATTTGGAGAGGGATGTTGAGAGGGCGCAGCAAGAGTTGGTCAAATTCTCCCTTGCGGACGCGAAGCCCAAAATTGCCCGGGTCAAAGCCGCTGAAGAAAAGATCCATAAAGCCAAACGAGATTTCCGCTAACCCATAAATGAAGGCTATTTCCCCCAGCGACCAGCCTTTTAGGTCTTCAAAGCGGAAAAATATGAGGGCAAGTGAAGCGTATTCTAAGAGCGTTATTAACGCGGTGCCGAGCAGCTCCATGAAAAAAGAGGCGCGGTATTGCATTTGGCTTCTAATTTGTGCTCCGATGAGTTTGAAGTAGATAGAGATGCTTCTTCGCACATTAGCCTCCTAGTATTACCAGGCGGCGCACTCCCGCCCTGAGGACGAGCTGCCCCGCTAGAATAATGGCAATTGCCCACCCTAGTTGAACCAATACTGCTTGAACCAGTTCGGGGCCTTGCAGCACGTTTAGGTAAATTTCCGCCACTGTATTAATCATTGAAGGAAATGGCGTGAGGTTGCTGACGCGCACTACCCAATTTGGGAAATAGCGCAAGGGGGTTAGAAATCCAGAGAAGAACCACATTCCAATAAAGAAAAAGCGAGTGATGCCCTGCGCGTTAGGTGTCCAGAACGCGCTTAGGTTGATCAAGAATCGCCAGGAGAAGTTTAGAACCCAGCTTAAGATTACGGAAATTCCCAGAGCTAGCCATTGCCAGCCACTGTTTGGGAAGGTAAGGTCAAAGATGAATGCGTAGCCAACCATTACGATGACACCGCGTAAAAACAAATTGACTATGGCGCGTCCTAAATCTTGAGACAGCCAGAAGCGGAAGTAGTTCATTGGTTTGAGGAGGTCGGAGCTGATGTCGCCGGTGTAGATGGTGTCCATTATCAGGGTCCAGTTGAAGAAGCTCAGGTAGGCGATGACGGCCTGAGTGAGCGCGGCGTAGGTGATAGCGTCTGGGAGCGATAGTCCGGCTACGTCTTGGCGGGTGCCGTAGAGGGCAATGAGTATGCCCGCTCTGATGATGCCGAAGAAGAAGTTGGTCAGCAATCCGGCCAGAGTCGCCGCTCGGTAGGTGAGTTGGCGTTTGAATGAGCGTTTGGTGAGTTCCCAGAATAGTTTCATGGTTTTAGGCGCAGGAGTGGCGTGCATGGGGCGTGGTGCTCTTGCGGGATAC
The DNA here is from genome assembly GCA_003648195.1 of Chloroflexota bacterium. Lineage (GTDB taxonomy): Bacteria > Chloroflexota > Anaerolineae > Anaerolineales > UBA11858 > B10-G9. Next base: position 2,727 of record QMOK01000225.1, read on the forward strand.
GGACTGCGTTTCTTCGCGGCGGATGCGCAAGGTTTATTATTTTACCTCAAAGTTTTTGAGACGGGAAAAGAAAAAGGAACCGGTATTTTTGAACTCGGTTCCTTTAGCGTTGGGGATTGGCGTTTTCTTACGTGCTGCGCATAGCCAGTAAGGGGCGGCTGCTTTATTGGATGTATCCCAAATATTTCTTTTGCAATTCTAGCATAGTATCTAATAATGCTTCTGCCCGGCGCACACTATCTACTACTGGGTCTAGCAGTAAGGCTTGGAAAACAATCTCACGCGAGCCCGTGATAGCCGCTTCGGCAGTGAGGTCTATTGTCGCGGCCTGGTTATTGAGCAGGCCAGCGATTCCTTTGGGCAGATTCCCTAGTTTCACTCCGTGTACCCCATTTTTATCTACTATGGCGGGAACTTCCACGGCTAGGTCTTGGGGTAGGTTGTTTATTAGGCCATTATTCATGATGTTTACCGCGTGTTCTTCTTGATGCGTATCACCAATGATGCCTTCTATAATTGGTATAGCCCTCCAGTATTCGCTCTCTTTTGTGCCAGCGATGCGGCTTTCTGGTACGGCTAGTTCTAACGACCATTTTTTATAGCGGTTGTAGAAGTTTTCAATGTCTTGGTGGTCGGCGGTGTCGTAGGCCCATTGGATGTATTCTCCAAAGTGGCTGTCGTCAGTGATTGGCAGGTAGCCAAACCGTTCTAATATTTCTTTGAAGAGCCAACGCCCGGACCAAAATCTTTTTGATGATAGCGCTTGTGCGCCTCCGAACGCTTCTTCAAACAAATCTGCAACCGAAGGTGTGTGCTCGAAATAAGCGGGGGCGTTCGCCCGTAAATCTGGATAAGCGTCTTGGCCGGTGTCTTTGTAAATCACATCCAGTAATACGCTAAAATGGTTTAATCCCCCCGCCCTGAACGATAGATTTGACAGAGGTGTATTTAGTATGTGGGGCAGGTGATGGGGTATGGAAGCAATCTCGTGGCATAGGCCTATTACTTTTAGGTTCGGGTATTTGCGATTGATAGCTAAACAAATGCGGGTCATTGGGTTGCTGAAGTTGAAGACATAAGCATCTGGGCAAATGGTGTTAATATCCCCGCAAATTTCTAGGATGGGAGGGATGATGCGGAGAGAGTGGAACAGTCCGCCTGGCCCGCCGTTTTCTCCGTAGATTTGGTGAAACCCATATAAGAGAGGCGTTTTCCAGTCTTGCTCCCACAAATCAAAGCGATTGCCCACTTCAATGGAGATGACGCAAAAATCTGCCCCTTGTAACGCTTCTTGGCGAGAGGTGGTCGCGGAAACTGTATAAGGTAGATTCTTTTCATTGATCTCTTTTTGCACCACGCGGGTGACTGTATCTAAAGTTTGAGCGTTGATGTCATGCAAAACGATGTGACTTCCTTTTAGCGGCTCACTTTTTAAAATATCTCCAACAGTTCCCAGGCCGAACATAGCACTGCCAGCCCCAATTAAAACGATAGTCTTTTTCATTTTGATATTCTCCTTTTGTAATTATTCACTCCCCTCCCGCAAATGTTCAATGACGTGTCATTCTGAGAGCGTTTTTCTCGAAGAATCTCCTATGTTTACGAGAGGGAGACTCTTCGTTCACTAATCTTAGCTCCGCTAA
>QMOK01000226.1 GCA_003648195.1 Chloroflexota bacterium
CTTTTCCGCCATTCATAGCTTCAAAAGTGTTTACTTCTCCGTTTCCATAATCCTCATAGAGGATTACGCCTTCAGCGATGAATTCGGATGCTACTTCAATGGCGCTTTGGAGGTATCCGCCGCCGTTATAGCGGAGGTCTATAATGATGCCGTCAACGTCTTCGGATAGAACTTCTTTGATGCCTTTGCGGAGTTCGGCGCGTGTATCTTGCGCGAAGGTGGTGATTTGAATATAACCGATGTTTTCGTGGTCTTCTAGGACATGGTATTCCACGCTGGGGATGGTGATTTTGGCGCGGGTGACTGTGATGTCAAAAAGTTCGGCTACGCCCTCACGTCTAATGGTTAGCACCACATCTGAACCAGCCGGGCCGAGAACTCGCTTGATGACTAGATTCCCGTCAATGCCAGACATGTCATCCCCATCAATAGCAATAACTTCATCACCCGGTTTAAGCCCAGCTTTTTCGGCTGGGGAGTTGGGCATAGGGCTGACAATGGTGAGGTATTCTGCGTTGGTGTCTACCCAGGCGCCGATGCCCTCATATTCCCCTTCCATGGGAATGTTGGCTTGCCTGAATTGCTCGGGATCCATGTAGGAAGTGTGCTGGTCTCCCAGCGAATTAAGCATCCCTGAAATTGCACCGCGCATCATGGCTACATCGTCTACGGGTTGGTCTACATATTGTTGCTGAACTATGTTCCAGGCCTCCCAGAATGGAATGAAAAGTTCGTCTTGGGTCATTATCTCTGTGGGTTGGAGAGCGGAATGATCTTCGGGCATTTCCGATTCTTCAGCCTGCTCTGGTTCTCCTAATTTTTCTGGTGCGTTAGAGATTGACTCTTTGACAGGCAAGAGCGGTTGAGAAAACTCTTGCTGGGGAACGAAGTAGTGCCCAATGACTATCCCCGCGGAAAACGTCCCTGCCAAAATTATCAGGGCGAACACAACACCTAGCACGATTCGTAAATTTTTATTCATTTATTATCTCCATTTCTAAATTTCTGTAACAAATGCAACGCGCATATACTAAGAACGGTTATAAAGTATCATTTTTAATAGAACGCGGATGTGCCTGCGGCCTCGCGGATTGAGCGGATTAAAGACAAAAAATCCGTGTGCATCTATTGAATCAGCGTTGCCGTAGGCATGTCTCTGGCAATCCGCGTTCGTTTGAGAGACTTTTGATTCAGGGTAATGAAATTTCGTGCCCGTGCCAAATATATTTACCAGGGTAACACATATTCATTAGAACGATGTAAAAAGCACGCAAAAAGGGACTGGTGACTCGGAATCAGGGATAGGTTGCGCTATCACCAAGCTGTTAGAGCCGTGACCCAATTACCAGGTGCAACGCACTTTGGACTGCAAGTGCAGCGCACCCACTACCTAACTAACATCCCACAGCTCCGGCATTTTTGCTGGCAAATCCAAAAGGTCTTGAATATGCAAATTGGCGTTGAATTGGGAGCCATTGGGACTGTCAAACACGTTGACCAGCACGGTGTAGAAACCCATTTTCCCGGCGGTAACGAGATTTTCTATTCGGTCATCGAGGAGCACGCACGTTTGGGGGTCAGGATTCCCTGCCATTGCCAGGGTTCTCTCGTAGGCTTCGGGCATGGGCTTAATGTTGAAATCCAAGGCGTAAACGTCCGCCACACCGCTGAAAAGGTCTTCTATTCCCAAAATTCCCAGCACCCTTTCTACATGGGGCATATCTGAATTGGTAAAGACCCACTTCTTTTGGGGCAGGCTTTCAAGCATAACTCGAAGCTGGGGGTTAGGCGTGATGTAATTTGCCAGCGGGACATTATGGACGTAATCGAGATAGTCCTTGGTATCTACCTGATAATGCCGCTGCAGACCGGCCAGCGTGGTTCCGTACTTCTCGAGATACACCTCTCTAATTTGCTGGGCCTCTGTCTCTGGCAACCCCGTGCATTTCATTGTATATTGCGCAATGCGGTTTTTTATCAGCTTCCACAATCCGCTAGATGGAGAGTAAAGCGTGGCGTCAAGATCAAAAAATAAGGTCTCGAATTTTTTCATGGGCATTATTATACCTGGGGATTGGTAGATTGGGAAATTGGTTACCTGATGCTATCAGGTGCAATGCACTTTAAAAAAGCATCGCACCTTGTCACCTCATCCATTCATTCCTGCGTTATAATATCCCCATGACCATAAAAATACTCCCCCAAGAAGTTGCCTCCCAAATTGCCGCCGGAGAAGTTGTAGAACGTCCCGCCTCTGTGGTGAAAGAACTAGTAGAAAATGCCCTAGACGCCGGCGCAGCCCAGATCACTATTCAGGTAGAAGAGGCCGGCAAACGTCTGATTGAGATTGCCGATAACGGCAACGGCATCCCCGCCGATGAGTTGCCCTTAGCCATCATCCGGCACGCCACCAGCAAACTAAGCGCCACCGAGGAATTGTTCCGCATCTCCACCCTCGGTTTTCGCGGAGAAGCTTTGGCTTCCATTGGCTCGGTCTCGCACCTGACCATCACCTCCCGCCCCCGTGAGTCGGATATGGGCGCGACCATATACGTTGAGGGCGGAAAATCCCGCCCCCCGCAGCCAGTGGGCGCACCCGCCGGGACAGTAATCCGCGTGGAAGACCTATTCTACAATGTCCCCGCCCGCCTCAAATTTCTCAAAACCGACTCCACCGAGCGCAGACACATAGATAACACCATCACCAATTACGCTTTGGCCTACCCAAACGTGCGCTTCAAACTTCGGCACGGCAGCCGCGTCACTTTTCAATCTGGCGGAAACGGCGATGCCCGCGAAGTTCTAGCGGCGGTATATGGGGTGGAAATTGCCCGCCAAATGATCGCCGTTTTATCTGAAGATGACACCCTCAATGTCAATGGTTTCATCAGCCCGCCCGACCTCACCCGCTCTAATCGCCGCGAAATTCTATTCTTCGTCAATGGCCGCCCCGTGAGTGACTTCACCCTCACCAAATCCCTCACCCAGGCCTATCACACTATGCTCATGGTTGGGCGTTACCCCATTGCGGTTCTATTTTTAGATATGCCTCCCGAAGCGGTGGATGTTAACGTGCATCCCACCAAAGCAGAAGTTCGTTTTCGGGATCGGGGAGAGGTCTTTCGGGGCGTGGGACGCGCCGTTCGGCGGGCGTTGCTAGCCCATACGCCGGTACCCGAAATAGGCGGACCCCAGGGCCGGGCTTTGTGGGGCGCTTCTTCGGGCGGGAGTGCCATTCCCCGGCGCATTGACCCCGCCTGGGAGATGGCAGCAGACGCTCAAGGCCAGGAATTCCCAACCCCCACGGGAAAGGCCGGGCAGCTTCCCCTCTCCGCCGCCGGAGGCGTGCCTTTGGCAACGGGAACGCCCATCCTCCGCCTTATTGGGCAAGTGGCTACTACTTACCTCATCGCCGAAGGCCCTGACGGCCTCTACCTTATTGATCAGCACGCCGCGCATGAACGAGTTTTGTTTGAGAAATTCTTAGCCGCGCGGGAGGATAAAATTCCCTCGCAAGCTTTGCTGGAATCGGTCGTGGTTGAGTTTTCCCCCGCCGCGGCCAACTTGTTGGAAGAGAAATTGCCTCTCTTAGGAGATTTGGGCTACGAGGTGGAGACTTTTGGCCCTAACACCTTTGTCGTGCGAGCCATCCCGGCCATGTTCGCGGAGCTTCAGCCCGAGGCCGCCTTGCGAGCGGTGGTTGAAGATTTGGAGGTTGACGAATCCCCGTTGGAAAGCCGCATTGAAGATAAAATAATTGCCCGCGTTTGCAAGCGCGCGGCGGTGAAGGCGGGGCAAACCCTCTCTGCCGAGGAGCAAAAAGCCCTTTTGCGCGACTTGGAGGCTTGCAACTCTCCGCGCACCTGTCCGCACGGCCGCCCGACTATGATCCATCTCTCGGTAGATTTGCTGGAACGGAGATTTGGGCGCACGGGGGCGAGGTGAGGGTTTGACGGGTTTTGGAAATGGCTTTAGAATATAGATAAGCTATTTAGCTACAGGACACTTGGGCAAAAGCAAGAAAATAGAACACGGATGGGCCTACGGCCTCGCGAATGTAGCGGATAAACGCGGATTAAAAACTTGAAAATGACTAAAATCCGCGCAAATCTGCGGCGATCCGCGTTCTATCACCAAGGCTAATTTTCAAACTGTCAGGCAGCTAGAAGTTATTAGATTGTACTATTCTTTATATTTCCCCCTTTGGGGCAGATACAAAGAATGTTTCATATATAAACCGTTAGCTGGCTGGATAAAAAATTATGAAGAAAACACAGCGGTTTGCAAAACTATCGTTATTTATCTTTGGCTCATTCTCTTTTGGGTGGATTTTAGGAATCGTATTGCACGAATTAGGACAC
>QMOK01000227.1 GCA_003648195.1 Chloroflexota bacterium
CTTTGTCTCGACCGTTTATATCATGTCTTAGGACATCAAGTCCGTTTTTGTCGTAGCCGTAGCGATCAAAACCGTTCTGGTTGTATCCCTCGCGATCAAACCCATATTTGTCGCGGCCATCTCCTAGCATATTATCCTGGTCTGGTGCAAAAAATGCGTGGCGGTTGCCATTGCGGTCGTAACCGTCTTGGTTATATCCGCCTCGGTCGTAGCCTTCTGCATCAAATCCGGTTACAGAGAATCCATCGCGGTCATATCCTTGGCGATCATAGCCTTCTGCGTTATAGCCTTCTTTGTCATACCCAGACGTCCTGAAGCCGTAGATGTTGTAGCCGCTTCGGTCATAACCATGTTTATTGTAGCCATGGCGATTATAGCCCTGGGCGTCATAACCTGCTCGATTGTAGCCTTCCTCGTCCCATCCTTCTCTGTTAAATCCTCCATAACAATATTCGTCTTCAGGCTCTTCTCCAATATAAGACATGGTTAATTGTTGCTTTTCTTCTTCGTTTTCATCTGGGGTGCTTTTGTGGTTTTGCAGGGCGTCATAAACTGCTGCATAGCCAGGTTGTGAGCGTTTACGCGGTAATCCGTCAGCTGCGTGCGTTGGGGGTTTAATGCCCATCTTCTGCATCATGGCAAAAAGAGCGCGTGTCTTAGCCTCAGCTGTTATTTCCTCGCCTAGTCCATCGGGCGTATGTCGATTAGTCTGGTATATGCGTTCCAAGGTGTCCGCTGATAATGCGCTGCTACTGACCTGTTGGAAGAATTTGTGACGATTGCCATCGCACGACATTGGTTATTTCTCCTGGGGTGATTTGCCTTGTTTGCGGCGTTCTAGGGCATTGCCATCATCGCCAAAATGGGCGCGGAAACGCTCCTCTACCATGCGCCACTGCTCATCGTAAAAACTATCTTGATCGCAGACAATTTTTAGAGTGTCAAGGGCGTGATTCCATCCGGCAGTCTTGCCCAACATTATAAAGCGTGTTAATTGCCGCTGGCCTGGGGCGGTCGAGGTGTCGCTGTTCAACCCTATTTGGCGCTCTCCAATACCTCCTTCTGACAAGGTGGCTATCTCGTTGATAAAGCGAGTGGCCGTCATAATCTCGTCATCGTTGGGCGTCCAATCTTTTGGAATGGAGTAATCGCGTTCTTGGAGTTGTTGGCGGCGTTTTTTAATTGATGATGCACTATCCCCCCCTTGGATGCTTGCAAACTGAGCCTTGACCCTGTTTGCTTGTTCGTCAATGGATGGTTTATCCATTCTAAACGGAATAATGCGCGAGAGAGGTGCTGCTGCTGGTCGGTCAGGGTCTCCTTCATTGCCAGGATTCCATGTCATAATAAAAGTTGTAGAGGGATGAACAGGGATACGCAACATACCTTGTTCAGGACTGTCTATTTGGATTTCGCCATCTTCCATCATTGATTGCAGGGCTGTAGCGAGCTTGGGATTACGCACGATCTCATTGACTGAGATCACCGATCCCATCGCCGCTGCTAGTCCAATTTTACCCAGCCTAGCCCGTGAAACAGTCGCGCCGCTTTCCGGGTCTTTCTCTAGTACAGTAGTGCCTATTAATTCCTGCATAGAGCTTTCTGGGGTGATATTTGCCTCTACATAGTTCATTCCTTGGGTAACGTTGCCATCTTCGTCTACGGTTTGGATTGAAGCTGCTAATTGTCTAGCTAAAGTGTTTTTGCCAGTCCCCGCCGGACCATAGAGACCGAAGGCACGAGACCAGCCGCTATTCTCCTTACCTTGTCCGGCCTGAAGCATGGCGGACATCGAGCGCATGATTTTTTCAGTTTGTTCGTTGATCTCGAAGTTGGGATCAAGTTCAGGGATATTTTCCTGAAGAGGATTATATAAACCGCCGCCAACCTCTTCAGGCACATCGTCAAGATGAGGATCGGGGGTAGCTAATTGTATTGGTCCGAAGATGTGTTCTTGGGCTGTCTTAGCCAGTCCTTTGGGGCGTGACGGCACTTGTCTTTTAGGGCGCGGTGGGCAAGTGTGATCCTCGCTGGCATATTGTCCGCAGCGCGAACATCTTTGCTTGCCAGTCCCCGCATTCTGAAGAGGAGAAACCCCTCCTGCGGGGATATTCTGGACAGCTCCAGAGAGGCGGTCTACCGCCGTGGCAAATGTTTCTGCTCCAGTAATTTCTCCGCCCTCGCTAATAGGGCGTTTGCTCATAGTCGCTACTGCCTGAGCCATCGTAGCCATGGCATCGCGCAATTCCTCCATATCTGTTGTAGAAACTGCTTGCTCTGATGCACCTTGGCCTAGTTCTCCTAACGCTTCTCGTAAAGCTATAGCAAAGGGTTCACTATCAAAGTCTATACTGACTTCAACTGGCTGCGGGGTAGGTTGAGCAGGCGCGTTGCTTTGTAAGGCTGAGGCTATTTCCGCCCCTAATCCGCTGAGGTCAACCGGACCGCTTGTGGGTGTGGGGGTGGAACTTACAGGGCAATTGTGAACCGCGCCCATAAATTGGCCGCAGCGCGGGCATCTTCGCGATTCCACCTTCGCGCCCAGTGTGATTGTGCCTCCGTCGTTTAATATAGAGTTTTTCATGGTGATATAGGCTGAATCGGCGGCAGCTAAAGGCGTGCCGCTGCCTTGCTGCACTCTAGCTAAATCCGTAGTGAGTGCTAGGTCGAATTCATTTTGAGGATGGAGTGCTCGATGGGCTAATACTGCGGCCATTTGCTCTGGAGACGCATTTGAGTTTCCAAAGGTATCACCAGCGGTGTTGGTTTCCGGGTCATATACAGATAGTAATTTGCGTCGGTCGGTGTCATAGACTTGAATAAGCCCATTGCCTGTTTTGACTATCTCGCCTTCGGATAATATCCCCACTGCTCGTACAAGCGTTCGCCCGACTGCAACGCCTCCGCGCGGAGGCGGCTCGTGCCCGTTGATTCTGGCAGATGACCAATCCTCTATTTCCTGACTGCGCGACCCAATCGTGTAGGTTTCACCGGCGGCTTCAACCTGGCTACCCATGGCGACACGTTTTCGATATTCTGTGCCCATAAAGTGGCCTTGGTCGTAGTCTTGACCCAAACTTAGGGAGGTATCACCATCCTCGTCTTGAAGTAGGTGCGTAGTTATTTCCGGGACTACCATGGCATTTGTAAAGACATTCTTACCACCTAGTCCATACGCGGCAGCAGCATTCTGTTCGGCCAACTCGCTAACTTCAACCACGGGGAAATCTTCCTCGTGGCGCACACTTACAACACGCCCGTCTGGGAGTTCAACTTTTTTCATTTCCTCTGTCCAGGAAACAGGCGAGAAACCAGTAGAAAGAGCTAGTGGCAGTCCATCTAAGGTGGTTTCAATGGTCTCTCCGGTCAAATTATGGCGCATTGTTACTGTGCCATTATTTCTGGCGTCTTCTAATAGATCATCCATGTCTGAGCGATTATAGGCGTTTTCAGATACACCTAAATAGCGTTGCAAAGAGCGGCTGAGTTTATCGGCATTAGCCGTCATCGGGCAAACATGCGGTTTGGCAGGAGATGCGAATTGTCCGCAATTTGAACAGCGAAGACGACCGCCCTTGTCAAAATCCACTGCGCTAAGTTTTCGGTCTTGTCGTTGTTTTTGCAATACTGCGCGGGCAACGCCCGGCAGCGTTGTCCCGTTCTCAAAGGCTTCTATTGATTGGTGAACAGCTGCGTAGCCAAATTGAGCTTCCTTTTTTGGTAGACCAGTTTTGGAATGAGTAGGAGGCTTTATCCCAGCCGCAGTCATTTTGGCGAATAACGCTCGCGTGTGCGCCTCTGCATGAGTTTGCAAAGCAGCATTGCCGGTTTTAGCGCGAGAGCGGGCGGTTTGATATATTTTTTCAAGGGCATCATGGGCACGTTGGGCGTCTCCAAAGGTTGTGACAAGGCGACTCCCCTCCTTGGCTACATAATCGAAGTAGTGATGGCGGTTGTTTCCACAGGACATAGTGATTTGCTCCAGTTAGATAAAGATAAGTGTAGAGAACTAAAATATTTTCAGATAAATATAAGGTTATACCTAGTGAAGACGGTGAGTTGCATTGTGTATGAGTTTGATAGCTTCCGCTGCGTATTCGCCCCAAGGCGAAGAAAGTTCCATTGTCACGCGGCCATTCAATAAGTTTTTTAAGGCATCTGTAGATGCTGTGACCTGGTTTGCTACATCCAATAGTGTTAATACCACGTCCATAGTTTTGTCGTTGAGTATGTCGTCTCCCTCATCAGGAGCGTATTGATGGCTGTCCATCCCTGCTATCTCATCGTCAATAACTAATTCGCCTTTGGCCTCCGAGATGGCATCTTCTAGTTCGTAACCATGCGCCCTGACTGC
>QMOK01000228.1 GCA_003648195.1 Chloroflexota bacterium
ACCGAGCAAGTTTTGAGAGCGGCCATGCGTTTGAGAGGTGTGTTAGACGATTTGACAAATATGAACTTGTTATACGCAGGAGAATCTGATTTGAATATTTCACCTACCACGCTAAGGGAAATTCTTGGCCTTGTGAAAGAAGAAATTGGCCCTACGGCTGAAGCCAAGAACCAAAAAATGACTTTTCAACTACCACCTGAGAGAATTCCTCTCCAAGTTGACGGACAAAAAATAGGCGCGGTGCTTATTAACATTCTTAGCAACGCCATTCGCTTTACCCCCACTGGCGGAAAAATAAATGTTAAGGTTGGAATAAACAAGGGAGATGTCTTTATCTCGGTGAGAGATAACGGGGAAGGCATTCCCCCAGATGAGCTAGAAAAAATATTCGATGGCTTTTATCAAGTAGAAGACCATCTAACCCGGCGAAGCGGCGGTTTAGGATTAGGCTTGTCAATTGCCCGCGCAATTGTCAATTTGCATGGGGGACATATTTGGGCAGAGAGCAAGGGCAAGGGGTACGGAAGCACGTTTTTCGTTCGTATTCCCCAGCGGGTGCAAGCTTTTTGAATTTAGATTGCGCCGTGTTCCGTTCCCCAGGAATTAATTAAATTCTCAATCTCTTCAAGATACGCATCTAATGCTTCCAACTTCCTAGAAAAACCTTCTCCTGTCAATCCCAACTCAGCACAAACCTTTTCCCAGCTGCTATTGGCCGGATGTCCCGCTGGCAGCGCGGAAGCAATTTGCGACCACGTTTTTAATAAAGGCCAAAGCATACTTTTGGGATGTTCGCTTTTGAGGAGACTTTCAAACCCTTGGCGGTAATATCCCTTGCGGTGGGGATGTAAATTGACCGGGCGTGTGTCTTCTGCCAGAGCGTCAAAACTCTCCTCCCAGAGGGGTAACCATTTTCTCAAGCCTTCGGGATTTTGCGTAGCGCTTCCCAACAACTCTAAGAACCCCCCATAGAGTTGAGGCTGGCCCAGCGATTGGGCGCGGTTGGCGAATTCCACTCCCAGGCGGCGGGCAGCCAACGCGGGACCAGTAAGCAGGGCAACCGCGTTCACGGCTTGCTCTACCGCAGTAAGATAGTCTTCCACTTCCTCTAGTCCCATCTCATCGGCATTGAATTGGTGCGTCAACCAAAATTGACGTGCGTCTTTTAGCAGAGATTGGATGCGTCCCATTACTTGCTCTGGGCCATTGAATTGCCCTCTCACACCTGCTTGAACATAATCTATCAAATGTTGAGAATCATAGAGTATTTTGGCATCGTAAAGCGTAGGCCCCCACCATGGATCAACGCGTAATAACCGTGGTTCTTTGTACAAGAGTTGGTCGTGGTGCTCTATATCGTAGTGGATTTCGGCGGTCAGGCGTTTTATTTCCCGCTTGGTTTCAGGTGGAAAAGAATGGATGCAGACAATATCTATATCGCCTACACCTCCCAACAAAGGAGAACCATAAAGCAATGAGCCGCGTAAATAGACCGCTATAATAGTGCGTTCCTTTTCCACTTTTTTAGCGATGAATTTTTTGGTGATATCGTATAGAACTTCTGGGGTGAGGCGCATAGGCGTTTACTCTTTTTTGGTAACTACTCAGGCATGTCATTGCGAAGCGGTGTTTTCCCGCTGAAGCAATCCCCTAGAGCGTCTGGGAGACTGCTTCTGGGGCAAAAAATGCCCCTCGCAGTGACATTTCAACGGTGGGCTGAGCGTTTACTCTTTTTTGAAATATTACTCTTCACTCAGTAACGTGGCTTGGAATGGGGGAATTTCGAGCATTTGGCGAATGCGGTTTTCAACCCATTTTAAATCTTCCGCCGAGGCAACGTAATTTAATTCGTTAGTATCAATAGGGAGTATAGGAACATTTGAATGTTGATTTGTGTAGTGATTTTCATAAGCCTGATTCAAGTCGTCTATGTACTTGCTCTTCATATCCCGCTCGTAAGGTCGATCTCTATGAGCTATGCGCTGCATAAGAACGTCAGTTTCGGCCTTCAGGTAGACAATTAAATCTGGAGTGACGAGTTTTTCCGCTAACGCGGCATGAACGCTGTGATAAGTATCTAATTCGTCTCCCGCCAGATTTAATCCGGCGAAAAGAGCATCTTTTTCAAAAGTGTAATCGGCTATTAGGTGTGTGTCTTTCACGAGGAGATGAGGCACTTGTTTTTGTTGGTGATAACGGCTCAATAGGAAAAAAATTTGAGTCTGGAAAGCGAATATTTCTCTATCCTTATAAAAATCTGCCAAGAACGGATTTTCTTCAAAAATTTCGAGTAATAATTCAGATTTGAAAATTTGGGCTAATAAACGAGATAAAGTAGTTTTGCCAACGCCAATTGCGCCTTCAATAGCAATATACATAGTAATTGTGTAATGGCTCCTTTATGAGCAAACGGAAACAATAAAACTGGTTTGGATGATACCAGGCCTTGAATAATGTTGCAATACGCGCCATGATGATGAACCAGCGTTCCCAATCCGCCAATCCCCACCCTACCCACTCGGCTTACAGGGATTATTCTTATTAATCTTCTTCGGTGGCATGCCTTCTGTGCCGGGGCCATATTCGCACACCGCCCGCCAAGGAGCGTAATGAGTCTCAAATACATCTGTCCATAACTTTTGCCCGTCCCTATACACATGCCTCGTAACAAATACATCCGCGCCTTCCACGGGCCAATCCGTTTGTTCTATTTTCCCCTTTTGAAAATTCTCATTTTCAATATATATAGGATCACCAGGCTTGACAATATTTTGCAGGCCAGTTGTTTCCCATTGCACCGTCCTGCCATCCGATGTGCCGTAGAACTTCCAAGTTAGCGTGCGGTGTTGAACATTGACATACGTTTCCATCAACAACCATTGGCCGGTATCGTTAGTGAACTTAAAGTCTACCGATGGAAAATAAACAGTAGCATCTAACCCCGCTAAACTGGGATCGTGCCCGCCGCTAGCGGTTTGCTCGTAATAAGCGACCCTATAAGCGTGATAATGACGCTGATTGACAGGCAAACCAGCGAAAAATACAGTCCTAAAAAGCGTTGTACTCACCTGGCAAACCCCGCCCCCTACGCCTTTTACAGTCTTGTTTCCGGCAATTATCCAAGCCTCTTCATAACCGGTTTCCGCGCTAACAGACCCCAGCGTTTCACCCATAGAAAACGTCTCCCCCGGAGCGACCAAAACGCCATGAAACTGCGCGGCGGCGGTTTGAATATTGTGAATCCTTTCGGGACTGGAGTAGTAGAAAAACGTCATCTCCGAGTAGAGCAATTCGGTAATGCCCAATTCTTGGGCGGTTCGCGTGCTGGTGAGTTCTGGTTCTGTGTATTCAATAACAAGGTCTACGCTGTGCTGCCCCGCTTGCAGGTTCTCGTAAATGGCCGCCATAGTTTGCTCTATATTCAGTCTGCGGCCAATTACCTCTTGCTTCACAACTTCTAATTGCCGAGTATCATCGTTGAAAACGAAATGGGCGTTTTGCGCCTCGCGTGCTATTTGGCTGGCTATATCAGATAAAATGGCCTGCCAAAACTTAGCGTCAAAGGTAACTGCGTACTCGCTTCCATGGGGAGTGGCAACCCGCTCAATGGATAGCATCTCCGCCAAAATTTCAGGAGAAAAAAGCCAAGGCCCTGCGTCCCCCTCCCCCGACCCCGGAACCTTGAGGACGAGCGACCCCCTCAAAATTTCCCCCAAAAAAGCCGCTTGTTCACTGACTTCTAAAATTTCTGGGGGATTTTCTATCACGGGGAGGGTGATGTGCCCGTCTTGCTGAGACTGGAATTGGGCGTGGAGATAATCAAGGGCGGTGGGGATGTCCAGCTCCCGACCGATTTGCCCCTCTTGGGCGATGACGTTCACGCCATCTAGGTGGAGGTCGGCTTCGGTGGTGGGCTGGTTTATCAGCTCTCCCATGGTGGTGAGCTGTTGGTGAGCGACGCGCTCATCCCACACAAACTGCGGCGGGATGCTGATGCCTTGGCGGTAGGCTCTGAATTGCGCGCTCCATCTGTCGAATAATTTTCCCTTGCGCCCTACCAGATAAGCCTCTTCTGCATTCAGGTTTGCGCTGAAGAAAAGCCCAAAATCGGATGGGGTGGCCTCCCAAAGTATGTTTTGGTCTTGGAGAACGATTTTCCCCGTTACGGGATATGTGAATTCGGCTCCCAGCAGCGTGGCGGCATCGGGGCGCGTTTTACTAGACAAGGCTAGCGAACCGACAGAAACGCCCGGATATATAATGTCTTTGTTGCGGGCGTGAAAACTAACAATGACCATTCCCAAGGTAAGCAGGAAGA
>QMOK01000229.1 GCA_003648195.1 Chloroflexota bacterium
TCCTGGCGGGAGCGGTTTTGCTGTGGCGCGGGCGTGGAACAGCACCGAGCGCCGAACAGTGAACACTACATCATCAAATTAGGCACATTTTTTACATTTGCTTCTTATTCATCGTTCATTACGTTCTGAAACAGTAATTTGAGCCGTTAATTAAAACAGGGCAAACTATGAGCATAATGATCCAAGCCGAAAACCTCACTAAACAATTTAAAGATTTTGTGGCCGTAGATAAAATTAATTTGCGCGTTCAAGCTGGCGAAGTGCTGGCGTTGCTAGGTCCCAACGGAGCTGGTAAAACGACAACTATTCGCATGTTGACCTCGGTTTTACGCCCTAGCGAGGGACAGGCCTGGGTAGCGGGATACGATGTGGTTACAGATGGAGCTCAAGTTCGGAAATCCGTAGGGGTTCTCACAGAGCATCACGGGCTTTATCAACGCATGTTCAGCGCGGAGTATTTAGATTTCTTCGGCCAAATTTATGGGATGAACGCTCAGGAACGCGAAGACCGCATCCGCGAATTGCTTCATAAATTTGGCCTAGAAAGTTCTGGTACACGCCGAATTGGCGAGTTCTCTAAAGGAATGCGGCAGAAACTATCCTTAGCGCGAGCGTTGCTGCACACCCCGCCCGTATTATTGCTAGATGAGCCAACATCGGCCATGGACCCTGAAAGCGCGCGCCTGGTGCGAAACGCTATTGGGTCGCTTCGTTCGGAAGATAGGAGCATCATTATTTGTACACATAACCTCGCCGAAGCAGAGGAACTGGCCGATAGGATTGCCATCATTCGCAGAGGAAAGATTATTGCCAACGACACTTCTTCTGCGCTAAAGCAAAAATTGCTAGGGCCGGGAGAATATCAGGTCAACTTTCACGAAACGATAGACGGGAAGGCCATCCCTGTTCCTCCCGAAGTGCAAATGACCACTAAAGGCGTAAACTGGTTCCGATACCGCGCCTCTGTGCCCGAAACCGCCAATCCGCGCCTGTTACGTGCTTTGCTCGCGGCGGATTTTCCGGTGCTTAGCTTAGAAGAAGTGCCCCGCAGTTTAGAACAAGTCTACCTGCAAGCGGTAAATACTCCCCCCCAAGAGGAGGCGTCAAATGTGGCATAATATTAAACAGGCGCTAATTGTCACCCGCAGAGAAGTCAGAGACCAGTTCCGCGACTGGCGGATTATTCTTCCTATTTTGGCGCTGACAGTTTTCTTCCCTGGATTAATGAATTTTACGGCGCGGCAGACGATCAATTTCGTGGAGAAGTACGGAGCACCAATTATTGGAGACCGCCTCATCCCATTTTTGCTAATGGTGGTGGGCTTCTTCCCCATTTCGGTCTCGCTTGTCATTGCGCTAGAAAGTTTTGTAGGAGAAAAAGAACGCCAGAGCATTGAGCCGCTTCTCAGCAGCCCGCTGACAAACGTTCAGCTTTATCTAGGAAAACTATTCGCGGTCATGTTCCCCCCGCTAATGGCGAGCTATTTAGCCATCGTTGTCTATTTAATTGGCGTTTATCGCCAAGTGGATTGGGTTCCTAACCCGACTTTGCTGGCGCAAGTGCTTGCCTTAGTTACCGTGCAAACCCTGGTGATGGTCAGTGGGGCGGTAGTGGTCTCCTCGCAAACAACCTCGGCGCGGGCTGCAAATTTACTAGCCTCATTTATCATCATTCCCATGGCTATTTTGCTAGTAGGCGAAAGCATGATCATGTTTTGGGCACGCTATCATATTTTATGGTGGGCTATATTTGGTCAAATTATAATTGCTGTTTTGCTGATTCGAGCGGGAGTCGCGCATTTTAACCGAGAAGAACTCTTGGGGCGTGAATTAGACGCCCTTAACTTGCCTTGGGCCTGGAGTGTCTTCAAGAAAGCTTTTGTGGGACAGGCGGAAAACTTCGGAGCCTGGCTCAAAGCAAAAATATGGGGGACGTTATCCTCTTTGCGCTGGCCAATTGCTATGGCGGCGGTGGTGCTTCTCATGGGCGCCATCTTTGGTAGTGCCCAAACCAAGCGTTTTTCAATCCCCCCAGAAATGCTCAATTGGCAAAACCTAGGCGAAGGTTTTGTCAGCGGAATTGAACAATTTGGCTCAATCCGTTTCTTCTCTATAGAGGGCATTGGGGCTGTTGTTTACCATAATTTGCAAGTAATTATTTTAGCAAGCCTATTCGGGATTTTTTCATTTGGAGTTTTGGGGCTTATTATCCTCATGCTCCCCTTTGGAATTATTGGCTATCTAACTGCCACCGCTGCGCAAGGGGGTATTGACCCTTGGAGGTTTTTACTCGCCTTTGTGCTCCCTCATGGCATACTAGAAATTCCAGCCATCATTATTTCAGGAGCAATTATCTTGCGCTTAGGGGCCACGCTGGTGACCCCTGTTCCTGGGCGGACAATTCGAGAAGCGTGGCTTCAATCTTTTGCAGAATGGGCTAGGATTCTTATCTTTATTGTAATTCCCCTACTATTTTTCGCAGCGATATTAGAGGTTTACGTAACTCCGCACCTTGCTTTTTGGTTATTTCATTAATGATTTTTAATGATAGAATGAATTGCAAGAAATAGAGGAGATACATTCATGTCCAAAGTTATCATTCTAGGATCATCCAGTGCCGTAGCTAGCAAAGACCAAGAAAATACTCACATGGTCTTTGTTGGGGAAAATCATGCTATACTGGTAGATTGTGTAGGCAGTCCTATTTCACGTCTAAATGAAGCGGGGGTAAATTTTAACGATGTGACCGATTTGATACTGACCCATTTTCACCCTGACCATGTTTCGGGCGTTCCTCTTTTGTTAATGGATATGTGGCTTTTGGGGCGGGAAAAACCGCTCAATATTTATGGCCTGGAGCATACCCTAACAAGGATGGAAAAGTTGATGGAGTTTTATAATTGGGATAATTGGCCTGATTTTTTCCCCGTCACTTTTCGCTACCTGCCTTTAGAAACCATGACTGACGTCATAGATAATGACGAGTTTTTAGTCCATGCTTCTCCAGTTAAACATTTAATTCCCACCATTGGTTTGCGCGTTGAATTCTGCGCGGAGGATTTTGTAGTTGCTTACTCTTGTGACACAGAGCCTTGCGATAATGTGATTCCCTTAGCTTCGGGGGCAAACGTTCTTATCCATGAAGCTACAGGTGCTTCAAAAGGGCACTCGTCCGCCGCTCAAGCTGGCGAAGCGGCTCAAAAAGCAGGCGTAGATTCGCTTTACCTGATCCATTACTCAACGCTATGCGATTCAAGCGGAAAAACTCCCCAAGATTTAGTCACAGAAGCTCAAAAAACTTTTTCTGGGCAAGTAATGTTGGCAAAAGACTTTACGGAAATTACGAGTGGGGAGAAAATTACCACCCTTTGATGAACGGTTCCCACTCTTCGTAGCGATTGAGATATTTTCCGAAGAGATACTTCGCTGAATTTGGGGGACGTTTAGGAATAGTTCGCAGTATTAATCCCGATTGCGCTAATGACCGGCCACCCTTCTTGTGATTACATTCCGCACAGGCTGTAACCAGGTTTTCCCATGTAGACTCTCCCCCTAAATGTTGGGGAACAATGTGATCTACAGTTAAAGTAGCGCTACTTCTTCCACAATACTGACATCTATAATTATCACGCCGCAGAATTTCCCTCTTGGTTAACTTCACGCAGGGACGAGGCCGCTTGATAATTTTTTGCAAGCGGATAATTGAGGGCTTAGGAAAAGTTCTGGACACTGTGTGAACAACGCCCCGTCCATCCAGTATCATATTAGCTTTTCCTATTACCAATAAGCCCATTGCCCGGCGTGTAGTACACACGCTAATAGGCGCGTAATTGCCGTTTAAAACCAGTACAGGCTCATTCATATAGGAATCCAATTTTTGTGTTATTTTAATATCTTTAGGTGAAGTCTGTCACGCATGAAATTATGGCTTGTATTAGCGAACGTGAATTTGCCCTGCGCCTGAAACGGGCACTCTCGTGCCCCACTACGAACCTATCAAATGACCACTAGACTTTTACCTAGTTGGAAATTATAGCACGCCTTTTTGAGTTCCTCAATTATAAATTTAGCAGGGTGTGCGCTAAAAAGTTGTTGTAAATTTTCTGTACACGGTACTTGCTTTGCGTGCACGCCCATGGCAAAAAGCAGATGGGACAGAAGATTATTTTTGTACTAACAACAGTAATTATTCACTCCCCTTCCGCAAATGTTCAATGACGTGTCATTCTGAGAGCGTTTTTCTCGAAGAATCTCCTATGTTTACGAGAGGGAGACTCTTCGTTCACTAATCTTAGCTCCGCTAA
>QMOK01000230.1 GCA_003648195.1 Chloroflexota bacterium
ATCGCCGAGATTTTCGGCAAGGCTGGGGATGAGGGGGCTTTTATCATCGGCGAAACCCGCGAGCAAGGCCATCCCGTGCGAATTGATCTAAGAGAATTCATTAAACGATCCGCGGGTATTTTTGGCGCTACAGGGACGGGAAAATCGTTCCTGACGCGCATTATGCTGGCGGGACTTATGGAGTATAACGCCGCCTCGGTGCTGGTGCTGGATATGCACAACGAGTACGGATTCGACGACACCGCCTCTGATACGAATGAACCAGTAGTGGGGCTTAAGACCAAATTCCCGGCCAAAGTTAGGGTAGTGGGCCTTGGTCCTGGCGCTCAAATCCGCCACCAAACCCCAGATTATAATTTAGAAATTGCCATGAGCGACATCACCCCCGCGGACGTGATGCTTCTAGCGCGGGAGCTAAATTTGCGCGACACTACCCCCACCACTTTGGACGCTTTGGTGAAAACCTTTGGCGTGAAAAACTGGTTCAACGAGTTCCGCCAAATGAGAGTGGGAGCAGTTATCGAAAGCGAGGACGGCAAAAAAATCCCCGCCCCAGACAGCGTGGCATACTGGGCCAACGACGTGGGAGTCAACGTCATGGCAGCCGAGGGATTGCACAACAAATTGCGCCGCTTATTTGATAAAGAATATATCCGCGAAGAACCCGCCGCCGACAGCGTAAGAGAGGTCATCGAAACCCTAAAAGTCGGTCGGCACGTGGTGCTGTCTTTCGGCAACTTTGAAAGCGATTTAGATTATCTATTCGTTAGCAATTTACTAACCCGTAAAATTCGCTTCGCTTGGGAAAGCATGACCAATAATTTCCGCTCTTCAGGGGAAGATGAACCTAAACCGTTGGTGATTGTCGTTGAGGAAGCCCACAAACTGCTCAACCGCGAGATGGCGTCTCAGACAACATTTAGCACCATCGCCCGCGAAATGCGTAAATATTACGTCACTTTGCTCATTGTAGACCAGCGTCCCTCGCAAATTTACGACGAGGTCATGTCGCAGTTGGGGACGCGTATCTCCGGCTGGCTGGGGGATGAGGACGACGTGCGGGCTGTCCTTTCGGGATTGGCAGGGCGTCAGGCGCTGCGGGGGATGCTCTCCCGGCTCCAGCCCAAAGAGGAAGTCCTCCTGCTGGGATGGGGCGTTCCCATGCCGCTGCCTGTCCGTTCCCGGCGCTATGATGCACGCTTCTGGAAAGAGTTGATGGGAGGGAAGAAGCTTGTCTCCGACCAAAGCGCAGAGGAGTCAATCAGAGAGTTGGGGTTTTAGAAATTTACTAGCTACCCGACAGTTTTAATTTGGACACGGATTGACGCTGATTTTCACGGATTCTTTTTTGTTTTTTCACAGAAAAATCCGCCTTAGCGCAGCGGCGCATAGCGGCACGCAGCGGCATCCGTCTCCGAAAAAAATTTTTCCGCATAAGTGTCATGTGGCTAGGAAATTTATCACCTTTTCGCCTAAATACATGCTATAATACATATTGAAATATATAGCAAGGAGGTTGAGATGCAACAAATTGTTGGCGTAACTGAACTACAACGGAGTTTTCGTTCATTTTTTGACGAAGTAACTCAAGAGCGTAATCCTATTATATTGACACGAGGGTCACGTCCTGAAGCTGCGTTAATCCCCTATGAAGATTATTTACGTTTCCAGGAAATGCAAGAGCTTGAAGTCTTAGCACGTTTTGATCAGGTATGGAATAGGCTAGATGAACTCAATGCTCAGTACAGTTATGACGAAATTGCTACTGACATTGCTGAGGCGCGTCAAGGTTAACTGATGCGAGCGGTTATCGATACGGTGGTTTTTGTCAGTGCCCTAATCAATCGCCGAGGAACTACAGGGGGAGTGTTGCACGCATTGCGAGAAGGACGTTTTATTTCCATTTATTCAACCCCTACTTTGGTGGAAATAGTTGATGTGCTAGGGCGAGATAAGTTTCGTACAAAATACCACATCCGCCAAAGAGACATAATTGCCTTGGTCAACTTAATCCGTTTACGCGGAGAGTTGGTTATTCCCTCACAGCCTGTGACCGCTTGCCGCGATTCCAAGGATGATAAATTTTTAGAGGCTGCTCTGACGGCTAAAGCAGATTGCCTGGTTTCTGGTGATTTTGATTTGCTGGACATGATAGTTTTTGAGGATATTCCTATTCTTCGCCCAGCAGAGTTTTTAGATCGTTTATCTAAAGATAAGTGATATTTTCAAGTATTGCGGATGAGCCGCTGAAGGAGTTGGGGGTTTAGAGTGTGAATGGGAAGTCTATACTCAATATAAAAACCTCGGAGGTCTCTGAGACCTCCGAGGTTTCAGCCTCCTAACACTTTTGCGCACATGTATAATGGGAGTACTCAAAGGTTTAACCAACAACTTTTTAGCATCCCCGTGCTAATTCTTCGATTGACATTTTTGGTGTTATGTTATATAAAATAGACTATATGGACTATTTTATATGCCGGTCATAGGTGGTTAGAATATCATGATGCTTGAGCCGATTTTTGGGTCTAAAAATAGAGAGCGTGTACTCGTCTTCATTCAAGCAAGAGATACAGGGTACGCTAGAGAAATCGCACGCTTTTTTGATACTGATCATTTCCCCATTCAAAAACAATTAGTAAGACTAGAGAATGGAGGCGTGGTTGTCAGCAAAGTAGTAGGAAGAACCGTTCTCTATGAATTTAATCCCAGGTATGCATTATTAAATGAACTAAAGGCAATGCTAGACAAAGCCATTTCATTTTATCCAGAGGATTTGCAGGAAAGGCTTTTAATGAATCGAAGACGGCCGCGCCGTAGAGGGAAGCCTGAATGAAGCCAATTGAGAAAATGAATCAAGCTGAGCTTGCGGCTTACGTACAAAACCATTTGCGAAAAGCAGGCATTGAAGTTGTACTTTCAGGGGGCGCGGCTGTGGGAATTTATACCAATGGTGAATATGTTTCCAAAGATATAGATTTGGTTAATGCTCGGTTTGCCGATAGAAGAAATATTGAAAAAGCCATGCTTGAAATTGGCTTCAATAGTATTGGGCGGCACTTTGAAAATCCTAGCTCAAAGCACCTTGTTGAATTCCCGCCTGGACCGCTTTTTTTAGGCGATGGCAAAGTGAATGAAATATCTGAATTGAAATTTAATACAGGTATTTTGAGAGTGCTCTCTCCCACAGATTGCGTCAAAGACCGTCTTGCTCACTACTATCATTGGGGAGATCGCCAATGTCTTACGCAAGCAATCCTTGTTGCTGAGAAAAATAACATCAACATTTCTGATATCCAAGAATGGTCTAAAACGGAGGGGAAAGCAGTTGAATTTGAAGAAATACGAAGCGCTTTGGAAAAGGATTGACAGCGTTTCTTGCTTTTATTATCCATGGTAAAAGTCACTGTGTAATTTCTGAATCCGTGAAGCAGCAAGAAGCTTGTCTCCGACCAAAGCGCAGAGGAGTCGCTGAGGGATTTGGGGTTTTAGAGTGTGATGGGGAAGTCTATACTCAACATAAAAACCTCGGAGGTCTCTGAGACCTCCGAGGTTTCAGCCTCCTAACACTTTTGCGCACATGTATAAAGCGTTCAGAGGTAAAAAGTGGTAATAGCGTCAGTTAAATATTTTGCGAAAAACTTGGGGTATCAACCCGTTGGGTTGGAATGTCACGCCCAACACCCCACTGCACCCGCCTTCGGCTCAAGTATGCGGCGCGATTTATCGCAATTGGTTCTTCGAAGCCGTCAGGGATGATGTCACCCAGCGACTGAAACTAACGTTAGCACGCTACATCACATTACGGAGCTTCAATAATCGAGTACAATTACAGCAAGAAACTTTGGATGGTGAAAATAATGACTATAAATACTCGACAATCAGAACGAATAGATAAAACTGTGTTTTGTGTAGAATCTATATCATCGGTTGCTGCTAATGATAAAATATTTTGGCTTTCAAAAACACCTTATGCTCGACTTCATGCGCTAGAATTAATGCGGCAGGTTATTATGGATACAACCCAATTTCCATAAGACTTCAAAGAGTTTTTGCAGTTACTCAACGACAACAAGGTTGAGTATTTACTGATAGGAGGATACGCTGTCGGATATCATGGATATCCTCGTGCCACAGTAGACATGGATATCTGGATAGCAATTGAAGCTGAAAATGCAGAAAAAATAGTGTTAGTTTTGAGAAAATTTGGCTTTGATGTGCCAGAGTTATCAGCAGAACTTTTTTTGAAAAAAGACCAAGTTATACGGATGG